>JAFQAF010000027.1 GCA_017400025.1 Oscillospiraceae bacterium | reverse complement strand
ATATAGAGAAATATGGTTTCGTCACCGATTATGCGGGCAAAACCGACAATTTCTTCCCCGTCAAAGGCACAAAGGCAGTACAGGCTGTTGCTCAGGGCCTTTTCCACTGTTTTCTCATCTCTTGTACCCCAGCCCACACTTTCTGTCAGATTGTTGAACTGCCGTGGGGTAGGGATTTGCTGTCTGTAAACTATATTTTCCATAGCTTTTAAGGATTGAGCTCGTTGTACAGCAGGCCGCACATTTCGAACATGGATTTGTCTGTGGCATAGATTGTTATGCCCTCTTCCTGTGCCTTTTCCAGTGCCTGCCGGTTCATAGGGCTGTTCTGGCACAGCACCACACCGGCCACATCATTGAGAGAGGCCACGGCCACTGTGTTTATGTTGCCCATAATTGTAAACCAGGCAAAGTTTTCTTCACACTTTGCCATTGCCCAGCTGTGCAGGTCGCCTGCAAAGCCGCCGGCTATTTCTCTGTCCTCACCTTTTGACAAAGGCTTCAGACCGTATTTTTCGCAGAATTCTATAAAGGTCATTATGTACTCCTATTCCAGTTCGGACTTGATTTTGTCCAGCTTTCTTCTCATCAGCACCACGCAGTCAGACTTTTTGGCATAGCCGCGTATCACGTCATCTGCAAAGCTGTGGCAGTTCGGTGCACCGCAGAAGCCGCAGTCCAGCCCCGGCAGTTCTTCCAGCAGCCGTTCCAGCTCGCTGTATTTTTTGAAGCGTTCCATTCTGTCGCCTTCCAGTTCAAATACAGGGTTGTACACCAGCTCTGTGTCCCACAGCATATGGTTTGGTATGCTTTTGCCCAGATTGTTCATTGAAACCGGCATATATTTGCGGATTGCCTTCAGCTTTGTCTTTGCAATAAATGGGTTTTCCACTGTCAGCACACCGCCCACACAGCCGCCCGGGCAGGCGTTCAGTTCCACAAATTCCAGATTGCGGAATTTATCATCCTCCAGGTCTTCCAGCACACGGATTACGTTTTCTATGCCGTCGCAGGCCAGATAGCTTTCCACCTTCACCAGCCCGGCACTTTCACCGCCGCTGCTGGCCCAGCTTATGCCTATCCTGCCGGCAGAAGCGTCCGCTGTTTTGCTGGGGTGTTTCATTGCGCCCAGCAGCAGGGGATATACATCCTTCATTGCCACTGCGCCGTCCACACTGCTGCTTTTGCTGCCTATAGGGTTGTTTATGGCTGTTATCTTTGCAGGGCAGGGGGAGATAAATATGCAGCCTATCTCTTCCTCTTTCAGCCCGGTTTTTTCCATTATTTCAGCCTTTGCCAGACGTGCGGCCAGCTCCATAGGGGAAACAAAGGGCAGCACATGGTTTATCAGCTCCGGAAAACGCACCTTTATCAGACGCACCACTGCAGGGCAGGCGGAGGAGATAACCGGTTTGGGCAGATTGTCTATGATTTTTCTTGTGGCGTCACTCACCAGCTCGGCAGCACGGGCAACCTCAAAAAAGCTGTCAAAACCTATGTCCAGCAGGCCGGCCAGCACTGTTTCGGTGTCGTGCAGGTTGTTGAACTGTGCATACAGGCTGGGGGCAGGCAGTGCCACCAGATGCTTGAAGTGGGTGTAGTCCTCCAGCACATTGTATATGGCCTTTTTGGCGTGGTGCGGGCACACGCGTATGCACTCGCCGCAGTCTATGCATCTGCCCTCAAGTATTACGGCCTTGCCGTCTCGCACACGGATTGCCTCTGTAGGACAGCGTTTTATACAGTTGATACAGCCCTGGCACAGGTCTCTGTCCAGAGTAACGGAGTGTGTATATTTCTTTTCCGTAAAATCACCTTCTTACGCTTGGGTTTATATATTGTGCCGCAGGGCGGCAGTTCAGCCTGCACCGTAAACATTTGTGTAGTCCCGTATGCAGGAATAGTCTTTTATAGGATTGCCCTGGATATGCAGTTCGTAAACTTTGCATTTTTCCAGGAAGGATATGTCGGAAATATTATTGAAATCCAGATACAGCGCACTTATTGTGTCCACATCTGCCAGAGGGGAAGCGTCTGTGATGTCATTCATCATCAGATTCACATATCCCGCCTCTTTCAGCCCAAATAGCATGGAAATATCGCTGATGCGGTTTCTTTTAAGGTCCAGTGTGTGGACTGCAGGCAGTTCCAGCACACCCAGCGGTGTGATGTCCTCTATTTCATTGCAGGCCAGGTTCAGCGACCTTACGTTGTAAAAATTCTTTATTCCGGCTATATCCTTTATTCTGTTGTTTCGCAGTATCAGGCTCTGCACACTGGGCACAGCCCCGGGCATATCCAGGTTTTCTATCTGCTGATAGTTTATCATACAGTAAACAAGATTCGGGAAGTTTGCCAGGTCTGCAATAGATTTTATATTGCCCTGTTTTTCTGCCGGGCCTTCGGTTTCCTTGCCGTTTATGTGTTTCAGCAGGACAAAGTGGTCAGTGTAGTCTTTGCGGGTGGCCAGGTTCACGCCTGTGTAGCTGTCGACCAGGCCGTTTATGGCCATGTAGTCCCCCATAACATACAGATGGGTTATGTTTTCCAGATCACGGCTGTAAATTTCTCCCGGGTTTTTGCCAAGGCGCAGTGCCAGCATTCTTTCAAACTCACTGTCCTGCCATTCAATTGGCTTTGCTTCTTCCAGCTTTTCTTCCTCAAACATTATGTTTGCTGGGCAGTCCTTCAGGTGGTGGAAGCTCTCTGCAGGGTTGTCATAAAGATAAAAAATATTGTAGTCTGCCTTTTTCTCCGGGTTTGGCTTCAGGTCAAGCAGCGGTGCGGCATCTGTGATTTCGTTGCCGTTGAGCACCCAGCTGCCCACATAGGTATGATTTGCAAAAGGTGAAAGGTCAGATATGCTGTTATAGCCCAAATCAATATAGCTGTAGCAGTATGCAGGTACTTTGTCCCACATCTGGTATTCCCTGCCCAGCAGAGGGGAAATATCCTTTATCCTGTTGTGGGCCAGTGTTATCCACACACTTTCGTTTTTACTTTCCCTTCTCAGACTGAGGTCAGAAAGAGGGGAAATATCACTGATACAGTTGTGGGAAAGGTCTATGTGTGTCAGCTTTTTCTTGCCCTCCAGAGCGGATATATCCTCTATAGCGCCAAATGTGAAGCTGACGGCTTCCAGTTCATCGCAGTCTGCCAGGCCGGATATATCCTCCACACCGCAGTGATACATGTTTATGGAAACAAGGTCCGGCATGTTTTCTGCAAAATCCACATTGTCATACTCTGCGCCATAAATGGTTATGTACACAAGATTTTTGAAGTTTGCCAGGTCCTCCAGGGACATATCAGTGCACTTTTCGTAATGGCTGTCACCGATATATATTCTGCCCTCATCGGTTATGCCCACATTCCGGCGGCCCAGGCTGTCCTGCACGCTGATGCTGAAATGCAGCTGTTCATCACCCAGCAGGAAAAGCTGTGTGATTTTATCCAGGTCCTTTGTGGTCACTGTCTCGCTGTCGTCTTTTTCCAGGGCAGCATAGACCAGCCGGCGGAACTTTTCGTCTTTCCACTGCACCGGCTCACCCTTGCCGCAGCCGGTCAGCAGCCGGCACAGCACAAAAACTGCAGCCATAAACGAAATTATCTTTTTCATGGTCCTTCTCCTTATTCTGTTGTATTCATATATTCTCTGTTTTACGGGCAGTGTCATATTGATTATAAATGTATAATCAGTAAAATATGTGTAAATCTATAGATATATTTTTATCTGTTTGTGGCCGTACAGAATGTTTTATAAAAATTTTTCAAAAAATTCCGTACAGTACCGCTGTACCACTGAAATACACATATATTCCTGCTTTTACCGCAGATAAACCACCATTTTTATGTGGGTGCCTTTGCCCACTTCGCTCTCTATGTAAAATTCATCGGCATATTTTTTCATATTAGGCAGACCCATGCCCGCGCCAAAACCAAGGCTGCGCACGGCGTCGCTTGCGCCGGAATAGCCCTCTGTCAGTGCCAGGTCAATATCTGCTATACCCGGGCCGTTGTCATCCAGGAACATTTCCACCCTGTCCGGGTGCACCAGCACGGTTATTTCACCGCCGCCGGCGTGGATTGCCAGGTTTATTTCGCCCTCATACAGGGCAATGTTTATGTTGCGCAGGCTTTTGGAGTCCACGCCCATCACTTTCAGCTTTCTTTTCAGGTCTGTCGATGCCTGCCCGGCAGCGGTAAAGTCATCGCCGGGTACGGTATATGTGTATTTAATGGTTTCCACGTGTTATGCTCCTCTCAGTCCGTTTTCATAGAGAATGCCGCAGCAGGCAAACATAGGTGTCTTTGTTGTCAGCACACAGATATTGCTTTCCCTTGCCAGTTCAAGTGACAGTGCGTCCGGTCTTTTGCCGCGCACATAAACCACGCACACCATATCCATCATATCAGCTGTGCGGATAACCTGCGGGTTGTTCAGCCCTGTCACCAGCACTGCCTGGTCCTTTACATATGCCAGCACGTCGCTCATCATATCACTGCCGCAGGCTGTGTGCACCTCTGTTTCCACGCTGATTTCCGGTGTCAGTATTTCTGCGTTCAGTAATGCTGCAATGTCTTTGATTTTCATAGTAAATTCACTCCCGTAAATATTTTCTGCTTCGTATATGATTCAGGCAGGGGTTGCTCTGCCTGTTTTTTCGGAAAAATCTGTAAATAACACACAGATATACATAAAGTATATCATAAATTTTTATAAAAAACATCTAAAATATACACAAAAGCTATGCTGTTTTTTTGTCAAAGCAACAAAGTTGTAAAAATAGTGAAATTTTATACCCATTTTTTTGAAAAAGGTATGGATAAAAAAATATTTATTTGGTATAATTACTCTGTAATAACATAGCAATTTTTTGTTAATTTATTAACAAATTTATAGGAGGATAATATGAAGAAAATTTCAAAATTGCCTTTCAACGGCACTCCTGAGCAGGAAGCACAGCTCAGAGCATGGCTGGACGAAAACGGCAAAAAAGCCGGTGCAGCTATGCCAGCTCTGCAGTATGCACAGGAAATTTATGGTTACCTGCCTGTAGAAGTGTTAAGAATTGTTGCAGAAGGCACAGGCCGTTCCCTTGAAGAAATCTACGGCATTGCTACTTTCTATGCACAGTTCTCACTGTCTCCAAAAGGCAGATACAAAATCGCAGTTTGTCTGGGTACTGCATGCTACGTTAAAGGCAGCGGCAAAATCCTGGCAAAACTGGAAGAAAAACTGGGTATCCAGAGCGGCGACTGCCAGCTGGACGGTAAATTCTCTCTTGAATCATCCCGTTGTATCGGCGCATGTGGTCTGGCACCTGTTTTCACAATCAATGAAGACGTTTACGGCCGTGTAAAAGAAGACGGCAGCGAACTGGACGCAATCCTTGCTAAATATCAGGACTAATTTATGCAGGAACTTTCATTAAATATTTTAGACATAGCACAGAATTCTGTTGTGGCAGGGGCTTCGCTTATAGAAATAGGCGCCGGCTTTGATGCAGACGGCAGAATGATGACAATCACTATAAAGGACAACGGCAAAGGCATGGATGAACAAACCCTTGCCAGCGTGGAAAACCCTTTCTTTACCTCCCGCACCACCCGCAGGGTGGGTCTGGGTATACCTCTGTTCAAAATGGCGGCAGAGCAGACAGGCGGCAGTTTTTCCATACAGTCACAGGTGGGCGTGGGCACTGTGGTTACAGCAGTGTTTGACACCTCCCATATAGACTGCACACCTCTGGGTGAAGTGTGGGACACAGTGGCTATCCTTATTCAGATGAACGAGGATATAGACTTTGTCTACACAGTGGAAAAAGGCGGGGAAGAGTTTGTATGCGACACGCGAATGCTGAAGGAAGTGATGGAGGGTGCACCTCTGTCAGACCCTATGGTGGTGCAGTGGATAAAAGGATTTATTGAAGAAAATCAATTTGAAATATTAAAAAGGAGATATTGATCTTATGAAAAGCTTACGGGAACTCCAGGCTATCAGAGATAAAATGAAAGCCAACGTAAACACTCGTGATGGCGTGGAAGGCAAAATGCGTATCCTGGTTGGTATGGCTACATGCGGTATCGCAGCAGGCGCACGCCCTGTTCTGAATGCATTCAGCGAAGAAATCGCAAAAAGAAACATCACACATGCAGTTGTTTCTCAGACAGGCTGTATCGGCATCTGCCAGTACGAACCAGTTGTAGAAATCGTGGAAGGCGATACAAAAACTACATACGTTAAAGTAGACGCTGAAAAAGTTCAGAGAATCGTTTCTGAACACGTTATCGGCAAAAAACCAGTTACAGAATTCACAATCGGCGCTATCAAGGCAGCTGAATAATCAGAGAGGTAAAGTATGTTTAGAAGTCACGTTATGGTTTGTGGCGGTACAGGCTGTACCTCCTCAGGCTCACAGAAAATTATTGATGCCTTCAATGCAGAAATCGCAGCAGTTGGTCTCCATGAAGAAGTAAAAGTTATCAAAACAGGCTGTTTTGGTCTCTGTGCTCTGGGTCCAATCGTTGTTGTATATCCTGAAGGCGCATTCTACAGCATGGTTAAAGAAGAAGATGTTAAAGAAATCGTTGACGAACATCTGCTGAAAGGCCGTGTTGTAACACGTCTGCTGTACGATGAAACAGTACAGGGCGATACAATCAAATCCCTGAATGAAACAAATTTCTACAAACACCAGATGCGTGTTGCCCTGCGCAACTGCGGTGTTGTAGACCCTGACAATATCGAAGAATACATCGGTTATGACGGTTATGCTGCTCTGGGTAAAGTTCTCACAGAAATGACACCTGAAGAAGTATGCAAAACTGTTCTTGATTCCGGCCTGCGCGGTCGCGGCGGCGGCGGCTTCCCAACAGGCAGAAAATGGCAGCTGGCTGCAATGAACCACGCTGACCAGAAATATGTTGCATGTAACGCTGACGAAGGTGACCCGGGTGCATTTATGGACCGTTCCATCCTGGAAGGTGACCCACACGCAGTTATCGAAGCTATGGCTATCGCAGCTTACGCTATCGGCGCAACAAAAGGCTATGTTTACATCCGTGCTGAATACCCAATCGCTGTACAGCGTCTGCAGAAAGCTATCAACGATGCAAAAGCTTACGGCCTGCTGGGCAAAGACATTTTCGGCACAGGTTTCGAATTTGACCTGGAAATCAAACTGGGCGCAGGCGCATTCGTTTGCGGTGAAGAAACAGCTCTGATGAACTCCATCGAAGGCAACCGTGGTGAACCACGTCCACGTCCTCCATTCCCAGCACAGAAAGGTCTGTTCGGCAAACCAACTATCCTGAACAACGTTGAAACATACGCAAACATCCCACAGATTATTCTCAAAGGTGCTGACTGGTTCCGTTCCATCGGTACAGAAAAATCTGCTGGTACAAAAGTATTCGCTCTCGGCGGTAAAATCAATAACACTGGTCTGGTTGAAATCCCAATGGGTACAACACTGAGAACAGTTATCGAAGATATCGGCGGCGGCATTCCAAACGGCAAGAAATTCAAAGCTGCACAGACAGGTGGTCCTTCCGGCGGCTGTATCCCAGCTTCCCTCATCGACACACCAATGGATTACGACAGCCTGATTGCCCTGGGCTCCATGATGGGTTCCGGCGGTCTTATCGTTATGGACGAAGATACATGTATGGTTGATATCGCTAAATTCTTCCTGGAATTCACAGTTGAAGAATCCTGCGGTAAATGTGCACCTTGCCGTATCGGTACAAAACGTCTGCTTGAACTGCTGGACAAAATCACATCTGGCAACGGCGAACTGGAAGACCTTGACAGAATTGAAGAACTGGCAACATTCATCAAAGAAAACTCTGCCTGCGGTCTGGGTCAGTCTGCTCCAAACCCTGTTCTCTCCACACTGCATCACTTCCGTGATGAATACATTGCACATATCGTTGACAAAAAATGTCCGGCCGGCGTATGTAAAGATCTGCTCACATACAGAATCATTGCAGACAAATGTAAAGGCTGTACTCTGTGTAAACGTGTATGTCCTGTTGGCGCTATCAGCGGTGACGTAAGAAATCCACACGTTATCGACCCAGCTAAATGTATCAAGTGCGGCGCATGTATGAACGGCTGTAAGTTCGGCGCTATCGTTAGAGAATAAGAATAGGAGGATAAAGCTACTATGGATATGGTTAAAGTTAAAATTAACGGCATAGAGGTTGAAGTGCCTGCAGGCTCTACTATTCTTGAAGCTGCTCACAAAGCAGGTATCGAAATTCCAACTCTCTGCTACCTGAAAGACATCAACGAAATCGGCGCATGCCGTATCTGCGTTGTTGAAGTAAAAGGTGCACGCGGCCTGGTAACAGCCTGCGTATACCCAGTTGCTGACGGTATGGAAGTGTTCACAAACACTGAAAAAGTACAGAAAGCAAGAAAAATGAACCTGGAACTGGTTCTCTCCACACACAACCAGGACTGCCTGGGCTGTGTAAGAAGCGGCGACTGCGAACTGCAGAAACTTTCCAAAGACTACGGTATCAAAGATACAAAGAAATGGGAAGGCGCCAACATGGAATGGACTGTGGACAACTCTGCAGCACATATGTTCCGTGACAATACAAAATGTATCCTCTGCCGCCGCTGCGTAGCTGCATGTGGCATTACACAGGGTATCGGTGTTATCGGTGCCAACGAACGTGGTTTCGAAACACATATCGCTTCCGCATTTGAACAGCCACTGGATGCTACAGCTTGTGTATCCTGCGGCCAGTGTATCGTAGTTTGCCCAACAGGCGCAATCGCAGAAAAAGACGATACAGATAAAGTTTGGGCAGCTCTTGCAGACCCAACAAAACACGTTGTTGTACAGACAGCTCCATCTATCCGTGCAACACTGGGCGAATGCTTCAACATGCCTATCGGTACAAACGTACAGGGCAAAATGGTTGCAGCAGCACGCCGTCTGGGCTTTGACAAAGTATTCGACACAGACTTTGCAGCTGACCTGACAATCATGGAAGAAGCAACAGAATTCCTCCACAGATTCACAACAGAAGGCAGCGCAATGCCACTTATCACATCCTGTTCACCAGGCTGGGTAAAATACTGTGAAACATACTTCCCAGAATTCATTCCAAACCTGTCATCCTGCAAATCACCACAGCAGATGTTCGGTGCAGTAGCAAAAACATACTACGCACAGAAAATGGGTATTGATCCAAAAGACATCGTTGTAGTTGCAGTTATGCCATGTGTTGCTAAAAAATTCGAAGTTGGCCGTCCTGACCAGTCTGCTGCAGGCGTTCCAGACGTAGACGTAGCAATCACAACAAGAGAATTTGCACGCATGATCGAAAAAGCAGGTATCAAATTTAACATCCTGCCAGACGAAGACTTTGACAGAGTAATGGGCGAAGCTTCCGGCGCTGGCCACATCTTCGGTGCATCCGGCGGTGTTATGGAAGCAGCTCTGCGTACAGCAGCTGAAGTTCTCACAGGCAAAGAACTGGAAAAACCAGAATTTATGGAAGTTCGCGGCACAGACAAAGGCATCAAAGAAGCAGTTTACACACTGGCTGGCAAAACAATCAGAGTTGCTGCTGTTTCCGGTCTGTCCAACGCTAAAGAAATCCTGACAAAAGTTCGCAACGGCGAAGCAGCTTATGACTTCATCGAAGTTATGGCTTGCCCAGGCGGCTGTATCAACGGTGGCGGTCAGCCAACACAGCCTGCAAGCGTAAGAAACTTTGTAGACCTGAAAGCTCTCCGTGCTGGCGCACTGTACACACAGGATGAAAGAATGACTCTGAGAAAGAGCCATATGAACCAGGAAGTTAAAGCTCTGTATGACGAATTCCTCGGCGAACCAGGCAGCCACAAAGCTCACGAAATCCTGCACACATCCTATGTTGCAAGACCAATCAACTACTAATTAATAATTCATATTATTAACTCCGTAAAGAGGGCCCCTGTGGCCCTCTTTTTTTGCGCTTTCGCCGGTTTTGCTGTATAATACAGCTGTAAACTTTTACAGAAAGGTGAGATATTATGAAAATACAGCAGAGTATACCTGCCGGTGTAAAAGACGAAATACTGGCCCGGTACAAAAAGCTGAACCACAGCTTTATCCACACACTGCTGCAGCTGGTCAGGGCAGCGGCAATCATTGTGATTTTGGCTGTGTTTTTTATTTTCAGCCTTGCAGGAGACTGGATTTCAGTGGTTGTCTGCCTGTACTTTATTGCAGGAGGAATAAAAACAGTAAATTTTAGCAACAGACAGCAGGGGCTGAGAAAAACCATACCAAACCTTGAAATGGTGCACAGAAGGCTGGGCAGCCCGGAGTATTACGATGTGGAGGCAGACGAGGAAAAAATCACAGTCAACGGCAGTGTAACCATTTTGTGGAAGGACGTTGTGCTGCTGGTCATGTACGGGGATTATTTCATACCCTGTACTTTCAGAAAAACCGCCGCTGTTTTAAAGGTGGACAGCCGGCAGAAACAGCAGATATGTGCTATAGTAAACGGGCATAAGGGATATACGGCACTGCTGGACAAAAACCGGGAAAACACAAAGCTGATGGAGGAAGCCAGAAAGAAATTCCTCCGCAAAACCGCAAAAGAACTCCTGCTGGATTTTCTTATGCT
>JAFQAF010000279.1 GCA_017400025.1 Oscillospiraceae bacterium | reverse complement strand
GAAAACAAAGTTTCCATACCGGACAAGGAAAAACTGACAGAAATATTTGACCGCCATATGGGAGGAGTGGAATGTTTCTCTTATGACGGTGAAAAAACAGCCGGTTTTACACTGAAAAGCTACATAGGCGAGGTAAAGGAAGGCAGACTTCCTGTTTCCCTGCTTACCACCGGCTGTATACCGGTGCCGGAGGGGCATTTTGATGTCTTTACCCGCAGCCAGTTCTGGCACTGCATAAACCGGGATGAAATACTGGCCCGGTGCAGATACCAGCTGCTGGCCACAGATTTTCTGGCGGCAACCCTGGAATACAAAGACCGTGCAAAGCTGGAAATGGACTATATGTATGCGCTGCTGGAAGCATACCCACAGTGCAGGGCAATTTACTTTACAAACAGCGGCACTCTGTTTTCCAGAGAGGACATTCTGAAATATGACGGCGAAGAAAGCAATAAATTCCTGCATTTTGCCGTAAATATCCGTTTTTTCAGAATTCAGGATACAGAGGACTTTATAGTGGATACCACCGGTATGTCTGTCCTTCATCTGCCGGATTTACAGTATCATTTCCACGGTATGAACCCGGACTGGGTAATCAGCCACGCCTGGAATATGCTGTGCTACATTTTTGAAAAAGGCGACGTAATCAAAGGCGGAGACACAGTGGACGGAATGTCCTACGGGCAGATGGATATTGATGTGCAGTGGAAGTGTAACTATGAAGAAGCACTGATACAGCCTGCACGCCACGTGCTGGATATAAATATGGGGCAGTATGCCTCCGGCAAAAGAAACAATTAAAAATCAACATATAAAGGAGAAAAACTATGTTCAGAGAATTGGTAAGAAAACGGAAAGCTATCCCGCAGGACGTATGCATTGACGTGCTGAAAAACGAAACACGCGGCGTACTCAGCGTACTGGGTGATGATGATTACCCATACGGCATGCCGATGAACCATCTTTACGATGAGGAAACAGGCAAAATCTATTTCCACGTAGGCTCACAGCGCAGCCACAGAAACGATGCCATCAGAAAACACGACAAAGTTTCCTACTGTGTATACGACCAGGGCTACAAGGATGAAGGTGACTGGGCATACAACGTAAAGAGCATTATCGTTTTCGGCAGAATAGCGGTAATCGAAGACAAGGACAGAATCATTGAAATAACATCAAAACTGACAAAGAAATTCACAGATGATGCCGCATATCTGGAAAAGGAACTGCGCGACAATCTGAAAAGAACCCTGCTGCTGGAAATCACACCGGAGCACATCAGCGGCAAATATGTAAAAGAGGCCTGATAAACACAATTTCTTAACTTCTTTTTCAAAATTCTATCATAATTTGAAAATATAATGAAATTGACAGTTAAAGACGAAATAAATCAGGAATTGTCTTTACTTTTTAAACTGTCATAGGAGGATATATGAAAAAATTAATATGCATCGCACTCACACTTGTTTTCTCTATGGCACTGCTTACCGGCTGCACTGAAGGTAGCGACAATTCCGGTGCCACAGAACCTACACCAACACCTGTAGCCACACCTGTGCCGGAAGACAAACCGGAAGAAGACGGCAAGCTGGCATACGAAACTGTGCTGGCCATGTGGAAAGATATGGACGGCTACTGGGCAGGAGCAGACGGCGGCTATCTGCTGTACACCCTTGATGACGAAGGCAAGGCCGTGCTTTACACATACGACAGACACGATGCCCTGCTATCCTATGCAAAGGCAGAAGCAGTATCCGCTTCAAACAAAACAGCATACATCATGGAGTATGACTACCCTGTAATGGACACTGACGAACTGAAACAGGGCGGCGGCAAGGCAACCTTTGTAATCGAAATTGCAGGCTTTGCAGACGGAATTAT
>JAFQAF010000278.1 GCA_017400025.1 Oscillospiraceae bacterium | reverse complement strand
TCTGAAAAGAATAGAGGAAAAGGAACAGCTGATAAAAGAGATTGCGGAACTGGAAGCAATTCTTAAAAGCGAATCAAAAATCCGCAAAATCATCATAAAAGAACTGGAAAACGTTATCAAAAAATACGCAAAACCAAGAAAAAGCGAAATCCGCTACGGCCTGCCGGTGATTGAAGCAGAGGAAAAAGAGGAAGATATTCCGGCTTACCCTGTAAATATCTTCACAACAGCCCACGGCTATATGAAGAAAATCACCCCGCAGTCCCTGCGTATGTCCGGTGAGCACAAGCTGAAAGATGATGACATAATCGTGCAGCATATAGAAACCACAAACGATGCCCACCTGCTGTTCTTCACAGACAAAGCCAGTGTGTACAAAACAAGGGCAAACCGGTTTGAAGACAGCAAGGCAAGTGTTCTGGGTGAATATGTACCTGCAAAGCTGGGTATGGACGAAGGCGAAAACATAGTTTACACTGTGGTGACAAAGGATTATTCCGGCTTCCTGCTTTTTGTGTTTGAAAACGGCAAGGCTGCAAAAATTCCGCTGTCCGCCTATGAAACAAAAACAAACCGCAAAAAGCTGATAAATGCATTTTCGGACAAGGCCGGCCTTGTGCAGATAATGCACTTTACAGAAAATGCTGATGTGGTGCTGGTTTCCAATGTAAACCGTGCTCTTGTGGTGAATACTTCACAGATTCCGGAAAAAACCACGAAGAACACCATCGGTGTGGCAGTGCAGACACTGAAGAAAAACCAGACTGTGAAATCTGTGCTTTTGCTGGAAAAGGCACAGCTGGAAAACCCTGCCAAATTCCGCACAAAGAATATCCCGGCGGCCGGCAGCTTCCTCAGGGAAAATGATATTGCCCAGCAGCTGACACTGGAATAAAAAAGCAAGGGCTGCTGTGGCGGCATCTGCCATACACACTGCATCCCTGCTGTCTATAAGTAAGAGGTCTGTTTATACCCACCGGTTTAAACTTTTCTCTTACGGTTATGGATAAGAGAAAGTTTCCCTTGTCCGTGGTATTATTATTTATCATAAAAAACAAAATATACACATTAAACTCTATTGCAAAATCTGTCAGGATGTGTTATATTTAATTAGTCATATTATATTGAAAGGTCAGATACTATGAGTATTTTAGAAATTATCACAGGCGCACTGCTGGTTGTTTGCAGCGTTGCTATTATCATGCTTGTTCTTGCTCAGCAGCCTAAAGGCGGTATGGGCACACTGGGCGGCGGCGATATGTTTGCTGATATGTCTTCCCGTTCCACAGATGCAAAAATTGCAAACGTTACAAAATATGCAGGTTGTGCATTCTTTGCACTGGCACTGGTTGTAAGTGCAATCAGCCTTATGGCAAAATAATATTCAGACAAATTTCAGGGCCGTTACAGACGTGTGACGGCTCTTTGTCATATTATAAAGCAAATCAGTCTGTACATAATAAAACAAAAACAAAAGAAAGAGAAATATGCCAATAAAAGAAAAGATACTGAAAGAAATACAGGAAGGCCCCAAAAAATACAAAAAGCTGCAGGCAAAATTCAAAGGCAGCAAAAAGTTTTTTGCGGCAATGGAAGAACTTTACGCAGAGGGTAAAATAGAGGAGAGAAACGGCTATATACACCTTGTGGTAAAGGATAAAAAGAAAAAGAACACAGACCCATCCCTTATGGCAGGCACAGTTGTGAAGCTGACAGAAAACTTTGGCTTTGTGCGTGTGGAAGAACTGGCAAAGGATGTATTTGTTTCCGGCAAATATATGATGGGTGCAGTACCCGGTGACCAGGTACTGCTGAAAAAGGTAAGGTCTGCCCGCCGTGATATGGAGGGGGAAATTGTTGAAATAACAAAGGAAAAGACCAATGTTGTGGCTGTTGTCACAAGGGTGGGCAGGGATATCACCCTCCAGCTTAAAGACTGCCCGTATGTTTCCCTGCGCAGTGTGAACAAAGCACCGGTAGTGGAGGATGATATTGTTCTTATAGACCTTATAGGCCGCGGCACAAGCCACAGCCGCCTTTCCGCCAGAATCACACAGGTTATAGGCAGTGTGTCCTCATCAGAAAAAGCAGTGCAGGTGCTGCTGGCAGAGAAAAATCTGAACACAGAGTTCCCGCGGAGAGTTATAAACGAAGCGGAAAGGGTTATTTCCTCCACAGACCTGGAGGCGGAAATTGCCCGCCGCACAGACCTGCGCCATATGCCGGTTTTCACAATAGACTCTGCCTCCACAAAGGATATTGACGATGCAATCTGTGTGGGAAAGACAGACAGCGGCTACAGGGTTGCTGTCCATATTGCAGACGTCAGCTTTTATGTACGCGGCGGTTCAGACACAGACAATGAAGCCTTTAACAGAGGCACATCGGTATACTTTGGCAACAGTGTTATACCTATGCTGCCCACAGCATATTCCAACGATGTGTGCTCCCTCAATGAAAACTCCACACGCCTGGCTTTTTCCTGCATAATGCAGCTGGACAAAGCCGCAAATGTAAAGGATTACCGTTTTGAAAAAACTGTTATCCGCAGCCGTGTAAAGGGTGTATACAGTGAAATAAATACAATCCTGGCCGGCGGGGAAACAGACCGGCTGAAGGAAAAATACGCCCGGGTGTATGACCAGATTTTCACAGCAAAGGAAATTTTTGACAGGCTGAGGGCGAAAAGGGTACAGCGCGGCAGTATGGATATTGAAAGCGACGAAGCCTACATCATATTTGATGAAAAGGGCAAGGCGGTGGATATTTCCAAAAGGGAACGCGGCATTTCCGAAATGATTATCGAAGAGTTTATGCTTCTGGCAAACTCCTGCTCTGCAAATCTGGCAAAGAAAATGGGCCTGCCTTTTGTATACCGCACCCATACACAGCCTGAAGCAGAAAAAATGGTGATACTCAAGGAAAACCTGGGCAGACTGGGCCTTTCGCTGAACAACGGCCCGGATAAAAGTCTGCAGCAGGCTATGAGCGATCTGCTGGACAAAACCCGTGGCACAAACCTGCAGAATATTGTTCATAAACAGGTGCTGCGCAGCCAGTCAAAGGCCAAATATTCCCCAGACCCTATAGG
>JAFQAF010000277.1 GCA_017400025.1 Oscillospiraceae bacterium | reverse complement strand
GACGGAATATACGGCCTGCTTTACACCATTTCTCTCAAGCTGGACAGGATAATCGAACTGATGCAAAAACAAAACGGAAAGGAATAGTCCTTTCCGTTTTTGTATTTATCAGCAGTTTTCGCTGTCTGTGTCATCGGACACTGCAATAAGGCATTCCGGCTCAAAGGTATCGCAGAAGGTAAGGGAGTTGGCAGGATATGGTCTGATACCTTCAACCCATACGTTTTCTCTCTTCCACAGTTTGTCTACGATATTGCCCCTTATTCTTGCCATATACCTTGGACAGCTGCAGGATGTATCCTTGTAGATATTGCAGGTAAGCTGTACGGTCATACAGCTGCCGTCGATATAGGCCAGCTCATTTTTCAGGTTTGTAATAGGTGTGCCGTCCTTTGTGGAGCAGAAACTGAACAGTTCTTCATCCACTACCTGTACAGGTATGGCTATGTATGTAGGGGCACAGTTGGGATTCGGCTGAACAGAACGTATTACTATCTGGCCTTCAATGATTACTCTCACTCCGGGTCTGTTGGTTTCACAGTGCACCAGCTCTTCTCTTGCATTTGTCACACGGAAGCTGGCATAAGATGTATCTATTTCACCGGGGTAAGATATAATTCCACGGCAATTGTTGAGGATACCGTTTACGCTTGGCAGCGGAATGTTTTCACGTATCTGCCTTGTTGCCACAGCTCTCACGTGCTTTGTCTCTATATTTATGTATTCTTCATTTGAAACATTCTCCAGAATACCGAAGGTAGCTCTGTTTGTAATAAGAAAATCCTTTTTTGTACAGCTGTCTATAGTCATATAACCCTCCGAAAAGTTATTAGCAACCGCTTAAACCATAGTATGATTCTTTTTTCAGAATGTGACAAAAACATAATATAATCAAATATTACTTGTTACTTTACCCAATAAATGGTATACTATATTGAAGGCGGTGAACGGATTATGAAATATAAAGCAATATTTTTTGACCTGGACGGTACTCTTACAAACCCTGAAGAAGGTATAGTAAACTGCATACGGTACGCGGCAGATTATTATGGTGTAAAAACTGTAAAGTCTGACCTACGCAAATATATCGGCCCACCTTTGCTGGATACTTTTACCGAGCTTGTAGGTGAAGAAAATGCAGAGGCAGCAGTGGCAAAATACCGTGAACGTTTCAGACCTGTAGGAATATATGAAAACGAGATATATGACGGTGTTCCGCAGACTCTTAAAGAACTCAGGGACAGAGGCTATGTTCTGGCAACAGCCAGCAGCAAGCCACAGCCTTTTGTTGATACCATACTTGAACATTTCAAAATCAAGGATTACTTTGATTTTGTAGGCGGTGCAACAATGGATGGCCGTATCAGCAGAAAAGAAGATGTTATAGATATTGTTCTCCGGGAAACAGGCTTTGCACCAAAAGATGTACTTATGGTGGGGGACCGCATGTTTGACCTGCAGGGCGCGGCTGAATTCGGTATGGATGCAGTGGGCGTTCTTTATGGCTTCGGCAGCAGGGAAGAACTTTCCGCCTGTGATAATATTGCTCTTATAGACAATATATGCGACTTACTTAAAATACTTGATTTACGGGAGTAAAAAATGGCAGACAAACACACTAAACAGCCAAAGAAAAAGCATACTTTAGCTGACAGAATGAAAGTGTATAAAAGACGCTTTCTGAAACTGGATAAAAAAACACAGATGCAGGTTGGCGCAATCGCAGTTCTGGCTGTACTTATCCTTGTGGCAGCAATGGTTGCTTTATTTGGCAAAGGAAAAAATCCTGTATCTTCATCACAGCCTGGCATAGACAACTCACTTGTTTTCTCCGGTTCCTATGACCCTCTGGCTGATTCAAAATATGAAGACGAATACACAAAACTTATCCGGGAATATACAGACGTTGTTATTCCGGAAAATACATCAATTGACAGAAACTACTTCAGAGAAACTATTTTTGTAGGCGACTCAAACACAGAAGCCCTTGCAACATACGGTCATCTTTCACTGCAGTATGTTATGGGTGTAACCGGTATGCCTATCAATACATTTACCACAAATAAATGTATGTGGTTTGTAGGACAGACAGAACCTGTTACTATGCCACAGGCTATCAGTATGATGAAGCCAAGACGCATTATTATGAACTTCGGTACAAACAACGCCGGCGGCACAACAACTGAAGATTTTATAAAAATGTACAAAAATGCTATTGCTGCAGTTGAAAAGGCTTATCCTTACACAGACATTATTGTTGCATCTGTTTTCCCTATAGGCCAGAAGCGTGATTATCCGAATATCACTATGCAGGATATAGACAGCTTCAACATTGCACTGGCAGAAATGTGCCGTGAACTGGGATATAAATTCCTCAACACAGCCGAACAGTTCAAGAATCCGGAAAATGGATTTATCAAAAACGAATACATTTCATCAGATGGTATTCATCTGAATTCTGACGGATATAAAGCGTTTATCGATTATGTGAATACACATCAGCATGTAGTGGAGGATACAAGACCTGCCAGAGGCAACATTCCTACAAGAAGAAATCCTCCGGTTGCCACACCTTCTCCGTCTCCTACACCGGAACGGACAGCTACACCTAAACCGACACCGACAGCTTCTCCGTCACCTTCACCAAGCATTTCTCCGTCTCCGTCCCCAAGTGCTGCTCCTACAGCAACACCGGCACGGACACCTGCTGCCACACCTACAGCAGCACCAACTTCAGCTCCGCAGGCAACAACAGCACCTACAACTGCTCCTACAGCAGCACCAACAGCTGCACCTACTGCCGCTCCGACTGAAGCACCTAAAGAAACCTGCCCGGACTGTGGCTCAGCAGACCACACAACACATCCAACCTGTCCGGACTGCGGCTCCAAAGACCACACAACACACCCAACCTGCCCGGACTGCGGCTCCAAAGACCACACAACACATCCAACCTGCCCGGACTGCGGCTCCAAGGACCACACAACACATCCAACCTGTCCGGACTGCGG
>JAFQAF010000276.1 GCA_017400025.1 Oscillospiraceae bacterium | reverse complement strand
GTGTGGACTACAGCCGGGCGGTAAAAGAAAACAGCGCCATAAAAGCCGGGATAGATTACTGGCTGGCAAGATACGGCAGAGAGGCAGGAGAGACATATGAAGATTGAGATAACAGTGCTGATAAGCACGGTGACTGCCCTGGCCGGTATGCTGATAGGTATTGCCGGGGCAGGCAGGACACACAGACTGGATATAGAAAAACGCTCAAGGGAGACAGCCACAATTATTTCTGAAATAGGCTATGTGAAATCAGGTATTGATGATATAAAGCACAGACAGGAAAAACTGGACGAAAGGCATTATGCCCTGGCGGCACAGGTATCCAGGATAGAGGCGACTATACCGCCGCACGTTATGTAAAGGAGAATATATGAATATTGAAATGATACAGGAATTTATTGACCCCCAGCTGCTGATTGTGGTGCCGATGCTGTGGGGTGTAGGAATGGCAGTGAAAAAAAGCACCATTGAAAACAGGTTTATACCGGCGGTGCTGCTGGTGTGTTCCTGCCTGGTGGTGACACTGCATCTGATGGGCACAAATACTGTGGCCGGCAGCCAGGCTGTGGCGGCGTGTATATTTGCAGCAGCCAGCCAGGGCAGTGTGATATGGCTGTGTGCATGGCTGGGCTATGAAAAACTGCTGAAAAACGGGGAGGACGGACAGTGACAGAATTTATTGCAGGTGTACTGCTGGGGGCACTGCTGGTTTTCTGCCGGACAGAGTACGACAGGGTGAAAAGCCGGCTGATGGGAGAATATTTCTCTGTGGAAAAAGGGGCTGAAAACACCCAGTGGGCAAATCTTATGGGTTATGACGGAACAGGAAGGGGGCAGATTGTAAATGAAGATTGAAACCGGCCATAAACAGATTATGGAGGAATACAGAAAATGTGTGAATCACAATCTTCTGCAGGATTATTACAATAAAACACAGCAGCATTATGATTTCTATGCAGGAAACCAGTGGAGGGGCGTGTATGCCCCCGACCTGGACAAACCCGTAATCAATTTTATCCGCAGGGTATCGCAGTTTCTCACAGCCATGATTGCAGGTGAAGATATAGGGCTGTTTGTGACACCTTATATACATACAGAGGAAAATGTAAGGGCGGCAGATATTACAAATATAATGCTGGAGAAGGTGACAGAGGATGCAAAACTGAAAACAAATGCATATTCTGTGGTGCTGGAGGGTGCAGTTACCGGTGAGGGGTATCTGTACTGGTACAAAGAGGGCAACACCCTCAGATGCCGGCAGCTGAAAGGCAGAAACGTGCTTTTTGCCAATCCATATTCCACAGAACTTCAGAAGCAGCCCTTTATACTTGTGGAGAAAAAGGAATTTCTTGAAGATGCTGTGGAACAGGCAAAGGTGGCAGGCCGGGAGTATGGCAGGCTGAAAGCTGACGATGACTATATGCAGGCGGCTGAATGTATACCTATGGTGACAGTGATTACAAAGCTGTACAAGGAGGGCGGCCAGGTGTGGTATACACAGGTGACAAAGGATGCTGTGATTACACCGCCGGTGCCTATGGGAACAGAACTTTATCCGCTGGCCGCTTTTATATGGGACAAAAGAAATGACAGCTACCACGGCATAGGCGTGGTGGAAAATCTGATACCAAACCAGATTGCAGTAAACAAGCTGTGGGCAATGGCCCTGCTGCACCAGAAGACAATGGCTTTCCCGAAAATATTCTTTGACAGAACAAAGCTGGACAAATGGACCAACAAGGTGGGGGCGGCCATAGGTGTGATTGGCAACCCGAATGACGCTGTGGTGACATCCTTCAGGGCAGACGATATGTCCGGCCAGGTGATGGAACTGGTGGAAAAGACAATTTCTTACACAAAGGAAGCCATGGGTGCCAACGATACCTCCCTGGGCAACGTCACACCGGAAAACACCTCTGCAATTCTTGCGGTACAGCGCTCTGCAACCATCCCACTGGAAAATCAGAAACAGGCTTTCAGACAGTTTCTGGAAGACTGTGTGCATATCATGCTGGATATAATCAGCCACAGTTTCGGGGAAAGATATATTGAAACTGCTGCAGAGGATGGCTGGAAAATGGAAAATTATGACTTTTCAGCAGTGGACGCCACACAGATAAGCTGTGCAGTACAGGTGGAGGCAGCCACACCGTGGAGTGACGGCATACAGATGCAGACACTGGAAAATCTCTATGCAAGAAAGATACTTACTGATGCCTACGATTATGTACGGGCGATACCGGCCTCACATCTGAAGAACAAACAGCAGATACTGAAAAAGCTGAAGCAGATGCAGGAGAGAAAGCAGCCGGAAAGTGCAACATAAAGCCGGCAGGTACAGCCAAAACAGAACCGGACAGTCTGATGACTGCCCGGTTTCTGTTTATTGCCTTATAAATAAAAAATGGTATAATAATGGTATATGATTATTTTAGGAGATATTTTATGAAATATACTGTATGGGCAAACGGAGAAAATATAAGCGTACCGGAGTTTGTGTTTGAAGAAGCTGACGGTGATATGCGCACTGCCATAGAAAATATGGCCCAGGCTACAGCTGCAGCCATATATGAATTTACAAAAAACTATACCGGTGAAACACCGAAAGCAAAAAAGCTGTTTGAAGCTGTGATTGATTATGCCGGGCTGATTTCGGAGGACCTGTTTAAAGAACAGCTGGACGATTACCGCTATGAGGATAAAGAAGATGAGTTTATTACCTGGATTTTCAACCAGGGCTATGATGATGCCTATGCCTTTGCGGACAATTATACCGATGTAAAGCTGCAGCTGGCTTTTGACGCCACCTGTGCTGATGTGGAGGTTTACCTTGCAGATGAAAACGGCCAGCGGCTGGAGGCAATAGGTGAAATTCCGTCCTTTTTGTTTATGGATGAGCCGGAAACAGCGGCCGCAATGTGTGTGGAATACACAGCCATAGCTGTGCTTGCCTTTGACAAACTCTACACCCACGAAAATAACCCTCTGCGCCGACTGCCGGTGACAGACCTGGAAAGGCGCATAAGGGCAGAAGTGCTGTAATAAAAAAACAGCCAAAGCTGCAGTCTCATCAGCTTAAGCCATTCCGGAAAAACTCTGATAAATAAAATGTCATTCTGAAAGAAGTGAAGAATATTAACCGCATTGTTAAAGTTTAAGATTCTTCGTCACTTCGTTTCTCAGAATGACATATTTTTTATATGAATGATATTGGATAAGCTGTCTGCCCTTTGTTTTTACAGATTGTTTATGAAATCAATCATCCGGTCAAAGCCGCCGTGGGGCCACTGGTTTATATCTGCTTCTGATTTGTTTATCAGGTCGTCTGTCAGCAGAAAAACCTTCATGCCCATTTTTTCTGCCACCATATCTTCGCCTACATCATTGCCTATCATTGCGCATTCTTCGGCTTTCAGGCCGGTTTTGTCCAGAATCCGCTGGTAATATTCAAAATTCGGCTTGCACCAGGAGTAATCTTCGTAGGTGGTGAAAAGTTCAAAATCCTTTTCATCAAGACCTGCCCATTTCATGCGGCTGGCAGTGGCTACCTGTGGGAAAACCGGGTTTGTTGCCAGCAATGCCTTCAGCCCTCTGGCTTTTACTGCCTTTACTGCGGCATCAGCTTTTTCGTTTCTGCCGCAGGCGGCGGCCACCTGCTGGAATTCGTTTACATAGAAATCATAGAACATACCCTCGTCTTCTCGTGCCTGCGGGCCGAAAACAGAACAGTATGCCTGCCACCAGGCCTCTTCATTTGTCTTTGTGCCGTCATTTGCCTGCATTGCACCCAGGCCGTACCATATGCTCTTTATAAACTGCTGCATATCATAGCCGCGCACCGGGACAATCTTCTTTGCCAGCAGGCTGAAATATGCTTTTGTAAATACATCCTGGTCCATAGGCAGAAGAGTGCCGTCCAGGTCAAAAAATACTGCTTTTATCATATAATTTATCACCCTGTCAAATTTAAACTATATAATATTTTACATTATATGCTATCATAAAGCAAACAATTTAATGTGAAATTTTGCCGGCAGGCTTTTCCATATAACAAAACAGTAATATTGAATTTATTGTGTTGAATTAATGATAAAAAAGATATATAATATTTAAAGATTGTTTTTGTCGAATAATATCAGAAACAGACAGGAGATTATTTATGAAGAAATTATTAGCACTGGTTCTGGCAGCCCTTACAATGATGGGTGCTCTGACAGGTTGCATTCCTGCACCGGGAGATACAACTCCACCGGAACCAACACCAACACCACGTATTTACAACCCTAACCCATTTACAGGTTATGAAAAAACAGCTGACTTCAAGGAAGGCCAGCGTGCTGTTGCAATTATGATCAACAATATTTCTGCCTGCCGCCCGCAGAGAGGTATTTCTGAAGCAAGAATCCTCTTTGAAAGCAAGGTTGAAGGCGGTATCACACGTT
>JAFQAF010000275.1 GCA_017400025.1 Oscillospiraceae bacterium | reverse complement strand
TCAACTTTTAATAATTAATCAGGAGAACACACATGGAAATACTTAACCGTGAAATAGTAGACAGTGTAGAAGGTCTTGAAAGAGCATTCCGTCAGACAAGACGGGCTCAGAAACAATTCTCAACATACACACAGGAACAGGTTGACAAAATTTTTCTTGCAGCAGCATCAGCAGCAAATAAAGCAAGAATTCCTCTGGCAAAAATGGCTGTAGAAGAAACAGGCATGGGTATAGTTGAAGATAAGGTTATCAAAAATAACTATGCTGCAGAATATATCTACAATGCATATAAAGACACAAAAACCTGCGGTGTTATTGAAGAAGATAAAGCTTATGGCATCAAAAAAGTAGCTGAACCTATCGGTGTGGTTGCGGCAGTTATCCCTACAACAAACCCTACATCCACTGCTATTTTCAAATGCCTTATTTCACTGAAAACACGTAACGCAATTATCATCTCACCTCACCCAAGAGCTAAAAAATCCACCATTGCAGCAGCAAAACTGGTGCTGGACGCAGCAGTTGCAGCAGGTGCACCTGAAGGTATTATAAACTGGATTGATGTGCCAAGCCTTGAATTGACAAACACAGTTATGAAAGAAGCTGATATTATTCTGGCTACAGGTGGTCCGGGCATGGTAAAGGCTGCATATTCCAGCGGTAAACCGGCACTGGGCGTTGGTGCAGGCAACACACCTGCCATCATCGATGAAAGCGCAGATATTCTGCTGGCTGTAAACTCCATTATCCATTCAAAGACATTTGACAACGGTATGATCTGTGCATCAGAACAGTCTGTGATTGTTGCAGAAAGTATCTACGATGCTGTTAAAGCAGAATTTGCAAACCGTGGATGCTACTTCCTCAATCCTGTTGAAAAAGAAATGGTAAGAAAAACCATTATCATCAACGGCGCGCTGAATGCAAAAATCGTAGGACAGAGCGCAGCTACAATCGCTTCCCTTGCAGGAGTGAAAGTACCTCAGGGTACAAAAATCCTTATCGGTGAAGTGGAAAGCACAGACATCTCCGAAGAATTTGCCCACGAAAAATTGTCTCCTGTACTGGCAATGTACAAATACAAAACATTCGACGAAGCTCTGGAAAAAGCAGAAAAACTGGTTGAAGACGGCGGTTACGGCCATACATCCTCTATCTATCTGAACCCAATCACAGAAAAAGAAAAACTGGATATTTTCGCTGCCAGAATGAAAACATGCCGCATTATTGTAAATACACCAGCTTCCCACGGCGGTATCGGTGACCTGTACAACTTCAAACTGGCACCATCCCTCACACTGGGCTGCGGTTCCTGGGGCGGTAACTCCGTAAGTGAAAACGTAGGTGTAAAACACCTTATCAATATTAAAACAGTAGCAGAAAGAAGGGAAAATATGCTTTGGTTCCGTGCGCCTGAAAAGATTTATATCAAAAAAGGCTGTCTGCCTGTTGCCCTTGATGAACTGAAAAACGTTATGGGCAAAAAGAGAGCTTTTATCGTAACAGATACATTCCTTTATGAAAACGGTTACACAAAACCTATTACAGACAAACTGGACGAAATGGGAATTGCACATTCCACATTCTTCAATGTTCAGCCGGACCCAACCCTTGCCAATGCAAAAGAAGGCGCTGCACAGATGACAGCTTTCAAGCCTGACACAATCATTGCAATCGGCGGCGGTTCTGCAATGGACGCAGCCAAAATCATGTGGGTTCTGTATGAACATCCGGATGCAGACTTTATGGATATGGCTATGCGCTTTATCGACATCCGCAAACGTGTATACACATTCCCTAAAATGGGCGAAAAAGCATACTTTGTGGCAATCCCTACATCAGCTGGTACAGGTTCAGAAGTAACACCATTCGCAGTTATCACTGACGAATCCACAGGCGTAAAATATCCATTGGCTGACTACGAACTGCTGCCTGACATGGCTATTATTGACACAGACTTCCATATGTCCGCACCTAAAGGTCTGACAGCTGCATCCGGTATCGACGCAGTTACACATGCACTGGAAGCATACGCATCTGTTATGGCTACAGATTACACAGACGGTCTGGCACTGAAAGCACTGAAAACAATCTTTACTTATCTGCCAAAAGCATACGAAAACGGACAGACAGATGTGCTGGCCCGTGAAAAAATGGCAAATGCTGCAACAATGGCCGGTATGGCATTTGCAAATGCATTCCTGGGTGTATGTCACTCTATGGCACATAAGCTGGGCGCATTCCACCATCTGCCTCACGGTGTTGCCAACGCACTGATGATTGAAGAAGTTCTCCGCTTCAATGCAGATGAAACACCGATCAAAATGGGTACATTCTCTCAGTATGACCATCCACATACACTGTCCCGCTATGCAGAAGTTGCTGACTATCTGGGCCTGGGTGGTGTTACAGATACAGAAAAACTGGAAAATCTTATCAATGCTATCAATGACCTGAAAGCAAAAGTAGGTATCAAGGAAACAATCTGTGATTACGGTGTGGATGAAGCTGAATTCATGGCCACACTTGATGAAATGACAGAACAGGCCTTTGATGACCAGTGTACAGGTGCAAACCCACGTTACCCACTGATGAGCGAAATCAGGCAGATGTACCTCAATGCATACCACGGTAACCACTTTGTTGAAAAAGACCAGCCTACTCTGGCTGATATTGAAAACAGCAGTGCAGACGCTATCAAAACAGTATACCGCACAGGTAAAAAAGCATAAGGAAGGGAGTGTACCATAATGAAACTTGACAGAATTATCGCAGTAAGAAATAAAAAGACAATCTATCGTGATGGCACACAGTGTATAAAAGTGTTCAACGAAGATTATTCCAAATCTGATGTATTCAGCGAAGCTCTGAACCGGACAATTATCGAAGAAACAGGCCTTAATGTTCCAAAGGTACTGGAAGTAACAACAATTGATGGTAAATGGGCAATAGTATCTGAATATATCAAAGGTAAAACACTGGCACAGCTTATCAAAGAAGATGATGAGAAAAAAGATGAATATATCGAACTGCTTGTAGACCTTCAGCTGGAAGTACTGAAGAAAAACAGCCCTCTGCTGGCAAAGCTGAGAGACAAAATGAATGATGAAATCAGAAAATCAGAGCTTGATGCTACTACAAGATATGATCTTCACACCCGTCTTGACGGCATGCCAAAGCACACAAAACTGTGCCATGGTGACTTCAACCCTACAAACATCATCATTGCAGAAGACGGCACTCCGTATATCGTAGACTGGGAAAATGCCACACAGGGCAATGCTTCAGCAGATGCAGCAAGAACATATCTGCTCTTCTGGCTGGATGGTGATATGACAGGCGCAGAAAAATATCTGGAACTGTTCTGTGAAAAGAGTGGTATTGAAAAACAGTATGTTCAGAAATGGATGCCACTGGTAGCT
Organism: Oscillospiraceae bacterium; assembly: GCA_017400025.1. The sequence goes on along the minus strand of JAFQAF010000275.1, from coordinate 647 downwards.
GCAGCACAGTCTGTGGAAGGCAACGAAAAAGAACGTGAATTCCTGCTTTCATGGGTTAACGTAGTTGAATATTAATCAGAAAATATACACGGATAACATAAAGGAGAAAAATATGAAAATCACAGTATGTATCGGCAGTTCATGCCACATCAAAGGTTCCCGCCAGGTAGTTTCCCAGCTTCAGTATCTGATTTCACAGAACAATCTTGACGATAAAGTAGAGCTGGGCGGCACATTCTGCATGGGTCAGTGCCAGAAAGGTGTTTGTGTTACAGTAGATGACGCTTTCTTCTCTGTATCACCTGACACAGTTACAGAATTCTTCAACGAAAACGTACTTGCAAAAATCTAATATATAAAGGAAAAGATTATGGTTATTCAGGTTTGTGTTGGCAGTTCATGCCATCTGAAAGGCTCACATGACATTGTGATGCTGTTACAGGACGCTATCGGAAAACATCATCTTGAAAACGAAATCACACTTGTCGGCACATTATGTGTCGGCAAGTGTAATCGCATTGGTGTATCAGTGCAGGTTGATGATGAAATATTCGCTGGCATTACAAGAGAAAACTTCAATGAATTTTTCACAGAACATATTTTAAGTAAATTTGAGGGTTAAAAATTATGGCAAACTGTCTGACATT
>JAFQAF010000274.1 GCA_017400025.1 Oscillospiraceae bacterium | reverse complement strand
CACGGAATATCACAAAGGTTGCCAGTACCTCCACTGCGGTGTATACAAAGCCGAAAGGTTTAAACTCTTTTCGGGACAGTATTTTTGAAAAGTATACCCTTTCCCACACCATAAAAATGCCGTGTACCAGGCCCCACACAACAAACTGCCAGCTGGCCCCGTGCCAGAAGCCGGTGGCGAAAAATACAATAAACAGGTTTATATATGTGCGCAGTCTGCCCCTGCGGTTACCGCCCAGGGGGATGTAGAGATATTCCCTGAACCAGGTGGAAAGGCTGATGTGCCAGCGGCGCCAGAATTCCTGGACTGATGTGGACACAAAGGGGTAGTTGAAGTTTTCCGGGAAATGGAAACCGAACACACTGCCCAGACCGATGGCCATATCGCTGTAGCCGGAAAAATCAAAATAAATCTGCAATGCATAGAGCAAGGCCACAAGCCAGGCCAGCGGTGTGGATATTGCCGCTGCCGGCAGGCCGTAGACTGTATCGGTTACAAGGCCGAAGTAGTTGGACAGTATCACTTTTTTGGAAAGGCCGTACACAAAGCGTTTCAGCCCGTAGGCTGTTTTTTCCACAGTCAGTTCACGGTAAGACAGCGCCCGGTTCACATCGTCATATCTGACGATAGGCCCTGCCACCAGCTGCGGGAAAAAGCTGATGTAAAGGCTGACGTTTATCCAGCTTTTCTGCACATCACAGCTGCCGCGGTAAAGGTCTATAATATAGCTTAAAGACTGGAAAGTGTAAAAGCTGATGCCCAGCGGCAGTGCCACAGCAGGAATTCCTGAAAAATCCACCGGCACAAAACCAGCCACTGTGCTTATAAAGAAATTGAAATATTTGTAATAGAACAGCAGGCCCAGATTGAATACCACAGCAGCGGCCAGCAGCAGTCTGGCGGCGGTGGTTTTGCGGCGGTATCTGTCAATCAGAAGACCGAACAGCCAGTTTGCAGTTATGGATGCAAGCATAAGGAAAATATATTCCGGCTCGCCCCAGGAATAAAACAGCAGGCTGGTGGCAAGCAGCAGGATATTCTGCCCTTTGAGAGGCAGAAAGTGTACTGCTATTATATTGAAAGGTAAAAATACCAGTATAAATGTCAGGCTGGAAAAGAGCATATAAACCTCTTTGATAGTTTTTTGATATATAAATTATAGATTGTAAGGAGTATAAAGTCAATCAGCACAAAAATAACAACCCCTGATTTCTCCGGGGCTGTATGAATTATGCGTAAATAAACCAGATAAGCAGATAGCCTGTAATAACTGCACACAAAGTGAAAGGAACGCCTATAGACATAAATTCCTTTGTGGAAACCTCGCAGCCTTCCCTGCGCAGGATACCGCCTGCGGCAATGTTTGCAGATGCACCCACCGGGGTGATGTTGCCACCCAGTGTGGCGCCGGCCAGCAGGCCGAAGTACAGCACGGTAGGGTCTATGCCCAGTGTGGCGGAAATACCGGAAACCACCGGAAGCATTGTGGCGACGTAAGGTATATTGTCTATGAAAGCAGATACCGCCACAGAGAACCACACAAGGATTGTGTAGATTTTGAACACATTGTCGCCGCTGATTGCAATAAACAGATTGCTGATATCATCAATCAGACCCACATTTGTAATACCCTGGATAATCACAAACAGGCCGGACAGCAGTAAAAGTGTGGAAAAATCTATATTTTCCACTGTAGCCTTAACCACAGATATATCCCTGTTCAGCCAGTATTCCTGTGCCAACGTAACAAAACAGAAAACCATACAGATAATACCATTTGTAATGGCAGGCTTGTTCTGTACAAATGAAGCTGCCACCAGACAGCCCACTGTGGAAAGCAGAGTAACTGTAGGGAAAATATTTGTGATTTTTGTTACTGTGGCACGGTCTATAACCGCTGTTTCCCTGCGGAAAATATAGAACAGCACCGGAACGGTGGCCAGAGCCCCTGCCTGAACAATCCAGAACATGCCCGGCTTGCCGTTCATCACAAAAAAGTCCATAAAGTCCATATTTGCATAGCCACCCAGCAGAATGGAGGTGGTGTCACCTACCAGCGTGGCAGCGCCCTGAAGATTAGAGGAAACTGCAACTGTGAGAACAGTCTGCACAGGTGAAATATTGAATTTTTTTGCTATGGCAAGTGCTATAGGCGCAACCATCAGCACTGTGGCAACATTGTCAATAAATGCAGAAACAAAACCTGAAAAAAGTGCCAGTGCCACAAATATGAGTTTTACCCTTTTCAGTTTGTTTACAAGCACGTCTGCCACAGCAGCCGGCATTTTTGATTCTATACAAAGGTAAACAGTACCCATTGTACCTGCAAGAATAAGGATAACATTCCAGTCTATTGCCCCCAATGCCTCCCCCGGCAGAACCACACCCATGGCAATATATATGACTGCCACAGAAAGGGCAACCAGATGGCGGTACTTAGGCACAGACAGCATAAGGATATATGTCAGCGCAAACAGTGCTATTACTATTGTTTTCATTAAGAACTCCTCAGTATAATGATTTGTTTTGTATAACAACTGAACAAAATATATCAGTAATATATACTTTAACACATATATCTTTAAAAATAAATGTATTTTTTAACTTAATTATAATATTAAGGTAAAATAACAGTAATAATGTCGCCCAAACCACAAAATTGCTGTATGTTTCGGAAATTAAACACAAATCAAGCACCTGCAGTGTTTTCTCTGCAGGTGCTGTATTCTGTATTCTGTGTAAAAAATCCTACCTGTTTTTCATCGCTTTTACAATAGCTTTTACTGACGGGAAATCTGTAAGTGAACGGAAATAATGTGAGAAAATAACATTCATTTTTCTGTCCACACCTATAAATGCATTCAGCTGGCTGGAACGCACATGCTTTCTGCCGTCGTGAGGGTTCTTCGGCTCGCCCCCTGCCATATACGGGCCGGCCATTGCAGCAATCATATCCATATCCAGCAGTTTTTTGATTTCCTTGCCGGCTGCCAGTTCCACCAGTCTGTCGCCGCCTATCATATCGGACATACCCTCTGCCTCAAACACGTTGTAACGGTCATAGAGGATGCCATCAGGGTCTGCGATTATTTCAAAAGGATATTTTTCTGCGGCACGTTTTACTGCAGCTATCGGGCTGAGGGTAACCACTTTTATATCGCAGCCGATGGCTTTAAGAGCCGGGGCAGCAGTTTTCAGCATTACCATAGTGGCTTTTGTCAGGTCGCCTTCCTCTGTGTCTGCAAAAACTATAAGTGTATTGGAACGGATGGTTGTGGCAAGGTTTGCCTTTGTGCGCAGGTTTGATGTATATACAAAGCCTTCCAGCTTTGTTCCCGGTACAAGGGTTTTGTGGTAAGGTTTTCCCTTTTCTGCCCAGTCTGCCCTTACCCGGTCCACTGCGGCCCTGAAACGTGCCATAGTATCCTCAAGGGTTTTGCGTGCACAGGCCAGATTTATGCGCTGGAAACCTCTGCCGGCAAAACCGAAGATTTCGCCGTTGTCCAGATAAATGCCTGCTTTTTCCAGCATTGAGCGCATTTCCACGTGGGTCATACCCAGGCCGCTGACATCCCACCACTGCAGGTAGGTGCCCTCCAGCGGATACACCTTAACTTCCGGGAAGTGTTCATTGAGGAAACCTTTCACATACTCAGCGTTGCCCCGGATAACCTGCAGCAGTTCCTCCAGCCACTCCTCACAGTGATTGTATGCTGCTGTGCAGGCAGTATATGCAAAAATATTTAGGGTGGAATGCATATTCAGCAGGTTCAGCATACCTGCCTTTGTACGGATTTTTTCATTTGGAATAATAATATTTGAGCACTGCAGCCCTGCCAGGTTAAAGGTTTTGCTCGGGGCTGTACATACAGCAATATTGTCCAGCACCCTGTCATTTACTGTGGACATAACAATATGTTTGTGCCCCGGCATAATGATATCGTGGTGAATTTCATCATCAATGATGAACACGCCGTTGTCACAGCATATCTGTATCACCTTCTCCAGTTCGTCCCTGCGCCATAACCTGCCCACCGGGTTGTGGGGGTTGCAGAAAAGTATGGCTGTTACGTCCTTGCGTTTTGCCTTTCTTTCAAGGTCTGCATAGTCTATTTCATAATATCCGTTTGTATTTTTCAGCTGGCTGTAAACCAGATGGCGTGTTTTGGCGATTACCGCAAGGTCAAAAGGATAGTAAACCGGTGTAAGCAGGATAACACCGTCCCCCGGTTTTGTGGATGCTTCTATCAGCATGGCAAGGGCATCAACCACGCCCGGAGTATTCACAATCCATTCTTTTTTCACGTCGAAGTTGTGGCGGCGTTTCATCCAGCCGGTGATTGCATCATAAAATTCCGGTGT
>JAFQAF010000273.1 GCA_017400025.1 Oscillospiraceae bacterium | reverse complement strand
TGCCTATATTGTCTTCAAAGCCGTGTATTCTGTTTGTTGCCTCATCCGGTGTGGCATTCACTGTGATGTAGCCCTCCAGGGATGCGGCCTTTGCCTTCAGCACGGCACTGCGGGGGTATACGAAAATCCTGGCGTGGCCTTTGCCGTTGCGTGCTTCCTGCACCACATTGGCGGCAGAGGAGTTGCCGTCAAAGACAAACAGCACACAGTTCCTTCTTTCAAAAATTTCGTAGTTGAAGGATTTGTATATACCCATTTCCCGGGTTTCGGTGGACATCCTTATGCCTGTCAGCTTTGCTTTTTTCAGCCTTTTTATCTGTTTTTCATCCATAAGTGACGGAATAATGCTGTAAATATCAAAGCCCGGGTTATGGTCCACAATGTATTTTTCCTGGCCCTGCAGTCTGTGGCCTATCACAAAGAATACCTTTTCCGGGTCCAGCTGTGCCAGCAGGCTGTCCAGCAGTTGTTTTTCTTCTTCTGTCACCGTCTGCCTGCCGCCCGGATTGCTGAAACTGCCCCCTGCAATAACCACCGGGTACTTGTCCCATGGCAGGTCTTTTATTCTGTGGCGGAATACCGGCCAGGAGGGGCGCCTGTGGATTTCAAAGCCCAGGTTTTCACCCTGTGTGTCCTGCTGTGCAAACATCTGCAGGTAATATTCCTCCACGGTTCTGCCTGCCAGCTGCCGGCGCAGTGCGGCAGATTTGCGGATAAAGCTGTCTTCCTGGCGGCGGATGATTTCATCCTCTGTGTTCTTCATCTGCAGGAATTCATCATCGGATATTTTCAGGAAATTTGTCAGTGCCAGCTGTTCATCTATGCTGTCTGTGCCGTACAGACCACAGCCGTCTGTGCCCATCACACAGGCTATGCCGGAGGCCAGATAGGTTTTCAGCGGGTGGGTTTTCAGGTCGGCTATGTTGTTCAGGCGCACGTTGCTGCTCAGCTGGAACTCCAGCACCACCCCGTGCTGTTTCAGTTTTTCCATCAGCTGTATGCCCCGGCGGCTTTTCAGGCTGGCACTGTACAGCCCGTGGCCTATGCGCATATGGGGGAAGGGCTGGCCCGGCAGCAGGCTTTTTTCCACTGCGGCCACCGCTTTGGCCATATTTGTTTTCAGCGAATCGTTTTCACCGGCGTGTATGCGTATTGTCCAGTCTTTGTCCTTTGCGGCTATCTGTGTCACAATTTCGCGTATCACGCCGCCCAGTTCCTCTATATCGTTTATCTCTTCGCCCACAAAGTCACTGCCGGTGACATAAGGGTCTTTGCACACAATCTTCAGCCCCCGGATTGCATTTGTCAGATAGTCGGAGGAGGTTATATTGTCCTTTACCAGTGTCAGCGGTATGCGGCGTATTGCTGTAAGGAAGCGGATGTCCACACCGGTTTCAGCCTTTACAAGAGGCAGTATGCGGTGAATCTGCTTCAGCATTGCGGCGGCAGAGGCATCTTTTTTCACCAGAGTGGTGTCGCTTATTTCCACATATTTTATGTGTGTTTTCCGGTAGCTGCGGCCTGTCCACAGCAGGGTGTCCTCATAGAGGGTGTTCTG
>JAFQAF010000272.1 GCA_017400025.1 Oscillospiraceae bacterium | reverse complement strand
GAAATCGGCCTTACCTATATTTACGGTATCGGTCTCTCCACATCACAGAAACTTCTCGCGGCAGCTGGTGTAAGCCCAGACACAAGAGTAAAAGACCTTACAGATGATGAAGTACAGGCAATCAGAGATCAGATCGAAGCACAGCAGATCACAGTAGAAGGCGATCTTCGCAGACAGACAGCTCTCGACATCAAGAGACTGATCGAAATCGGCTGCTACAGAGGTGTAAGACATCGTAAAGGTCTGCCAGTTCGTGGTCAGAGAACAAAAACAAACGCCAGAACACGTAAAGGCGCTAAGAAAACAGTAGCAAACAAAAAGAAATAATTTAGGAGGCTAAATAGCAATGGCAGTTAAAAAGACAGCTTCTCGTAAGAGAATTGTGCGTAAGAACATTGAACGTGGCCAGGCTCATATCCAGTCTACTTTTAACAACACAATTGTTACAATCACAGACATGCAGGGCAACGCAATTTCTTGGGCAAGTGCAGGTGGCCTCGGTTTCAGAGGTTCAAGACAGGCAACTCCTTACGCTGCACAGATGGTTAGCGAAACAGCAGCTAAAGCAGCTATGGAACACGGCCTTAAAACCGTTGAAGTATATGTAAAAGGTCCTGGCCAGGGTAGAGAATCTGCAATCAGAGCTCTTCAGGCAGCAGGCTTAGAGGTAAATATGATCAAGGACGTTACCCCTATCCCACACAACGGTTGTCGTCCACCAAAAAGAAGACGCGTTTAATTAATAGGAGGAAATACAATGGCAAGATATACAGGCGCAGTATGTCGTCAGTGTCGTAGAGAAGGTCAGAAACTTTTCCTGAAAGGCGAAAGATGCTATTCTGACAAATGTGCACTGGCAAGAAGAAACTTTGCTCCTGGTCAGCACGGTCAGGCAAGAAAAAAATCTTCTGAATACGGCATCCAGATGAGAGCAAAACAGAAAGCTAAGAGATACTATGGTGTTCTGGAAAGCCAGTTCGCAAAATACTTCGAAATGGCAGAAAACAGAACAGGTATGGCAGGCGAAAATCTGCTTAAGATCCTTGAAAGCAGACTGGACAACGTTGTTTACCGCGCAGGCTTCGGTATGAGCCGTCGTCAGGCTAGACAGCTTGTTTTACATCGTCACTTCACTGTAAACGGTGAAAGAGTAAATATTCCATCATACCTCGTTAAACCAGGTGATGTTATTGCAGTTCATGGCTCAGCATGTGACAAAATCAAAGAAAATGTTGAACTCAACAGCGCAAGACCAGTTCCAATGTGGATGTCTTTCGATGCAAACGATATGAAAGTTACTTTCAACCGTATGCCAGAAAGAAGCGAAATCGATCTTGATGTTGAAGAACAGCTCATCGTTGAACTTTACTCAAAATAACCCACATCCCGCAGCATGGGAATGCAATTATAAAAGCAGCCTTAGTTTTATAATAGTAGGAGGGTTTACAAATGATAGAAATCGAAAAACCAAGAATAGAAACAGCGGTTCTGTCCGAAGACGGTCAGTACGGTAAATTTGTTGTTGAACCTCTTGAAAGAGGTTTCGGCATCACACTGGGCAACTCACTGAGAAGAATTCTTCTCTCTTCACTGCCTGGCGTAGCTGTTACAAGCATTAAAATCGACGGCGTTCTCCATGAATTCACATTCATCAACGGCGTAAAAGAAGACGTTACAGACATTGTTCTCAACGTTAAAGGTATCACAGCAAAACTCTTCTGTGACGAAGCAAAAACTGTTCGCATCAATGCAACAGGTCCATGCGAAGTTACTGCAGGTTCCATCGAAACAGATTCCGATATCGAAATCCTCAATCCGGATTGGCATATCGCTACACTGTCCGAAGGCGCAAAACTTGTTATGGAATTGACATTCGACAGAGGCCGCGGCTATGTTCCTGGTGACAAGAACAAGAAAAATCAGGAATACACAACACTGGGTGTGCTTCCTACAGACAGTATTTTTACACCTGTTCTGAAAGTAAACTACTCAGTTGAAAATACTCGTGTTGGTCAGATTACAGACTATGACAAACTGACAATTGAAGTTTGGACAAACGGTGTAATCAATGCCAACGAAGCAATGAGTATCGGTGCAAGAATCCTCACTGAACATCTGAACCTCTTTGTAGGCCTTTCAGATGACGTTACTCTGCCAAAAATGGTAGAAAAAGACGAAACAACTCAGGAAAACACCCTGACAATGACAATCGAAGATCTCGACCTGTCTGTTCGTTCTTTCAACTGCCTCAAACGTGCAGGTATCCACACAGTTGAAGACCTTGTAAACAAAACCGAAAGCGAAATGATGAAAGTTCGCAACCTCGGTAGAAAGAGCTTTGAAGAAGTTATGCAGAAGCTGGCTTCTCTGGGCTACAAATTCCCTAAAGAAGAAGATTAGTCTATATATATAGTACAGTAAAGGAGTGACTCACATGCCAGGCACAAGAAAACTCGGCAGAACAAGCGACCACCGCAGAGCTATGATGAGAGCTATGGTAACTTACCTTTTCGAAAACGGTAAAATCGAAACAACAGTTACAAGAGCTAAAGAAGTTAGAGCAGTGGCTGAAAAAATGATTACACTCGGCAAAACAAATACTCTGCACTCAAAGAGACAGGTATATAGCTACATCACAAAAGAAGACGTAGCAAAGAAAGTATTTGACGAAATCGCACCAAAATACGAAGACCGCAACGGTGGTTACACAAGAATCATCAAAATCGGCCCACGTCGTGGTGACGCAGCTGAAATGGCAATCATTGAGCTTATCTAATAGCCAATATTAAATTAATATCCGGAAATCCGCTGAATGGTGGATTTCCGGTTTTTGTTTTACAGGGTGAAAAATTAATTTTAATATATATACATTAAGATTTTTAGCACGGCGGCTGTTCTCCCACCTGCCTGCCCTGGCAGGGCAAAGTTTATATTGACGATGTTTTCTGTGATTTTGAGGGTAAAAAAGGTGTCAGCTGGGGTGTAAGCAATAACGGCAACAGCTATGAATGCTGCGTTAAAAGATGGTATTATGCCGGAAGCTGTTGTTTTACATAGAGATACCGTTTTCAGATGGCTGGATACGGGATATGATAAAATTCAGTTAAAAGAAGATGTTTCAGTTGTAGTAGGAAATATTATTAAAAATCCTATATTTACCTCAACAAGTTTCGATAGTTTTTCTTTACCGGGAAGAGATACAGAATTATTGATAACAGTTCCCAAAGGGTACAGAGGATGTCAGTATCTTAAACCGATTGCCTTTGATTATTTCAAAAATCAGGAAGTATTGTTTGCCAGAGGCTTGTCATATACGGTAAAATTAGCTAAAATTGAAAACAATAAAATTGTACTTGAAGAAGAGGTTTTACCAAATGAGTAAAGAAAATAATATAAGTGGCGGGTTCAGAACACCTCTGTATGGAGAATTAATAGGGATGTCTACCTGCAGTATCTGTAAAAACAGGGTAAAAGGTGGTTTCAAATGCAAAGTATATGGAGATTGCTTAAAAGAAATAAAAGAAAGCAATGTAGCTGTATGCGAACATGAAGATATCAATACTGAAAGCCCAGCTTACGGTAAATTTATTGATATACGAATAAAACAAAACCTTACAACTTAATTAATCAGAGTCACCCTTATGGGTGGCTCTTTTTATTGTATAACGAAAACCACCGGCTGTGCCGGTGGTTCAAAAGAGCTTTAGCGATGAGTATAAAAAATAACTCCTTTTGATGTAAAATAGACTTGCGGTCTGGCAACTGCAAGAACATCAAAAGGAGGACATTCAAATGAATGACAACAATAGTTTAGCACACACAACGTGGAATTGTAAATATCACATAGTATTTGCACCAAAATACAGAAGGAAAGTATTTTATGGTGAACATAAACAAGAGATAGGAAAAATATTAAGAGAACTGTGCAGATGGAAAGGTGTAAAGATAATAGAAGCAGAAGCTTGCCCAG
>JAFQAF010000271.1 GCA_017400025.1 Oscillospiraceae bacterium | reverse complement strand
GGTCTGTAAAAGTATAGCCGGTGAATGCCGTGGTATGTGTGGACAGTACCGATGATGGCAGTACCACTGTTTCGTGCCCGCAGACCGACAGCACCGGCAGTGCCACTGTGGCAGAACACTGACCAAGACAGGATATATCCTGGACTGTGAGAACTCTTCTGTAAGACATTTTCATCTCCCTTTCCGGTTATATTTACAGTTTACACCTGTAAAACGGAGGAGTAATTCAGTTTTTATTAAATCTCGGAATGTGTTCTTTGTTCTGTTAATCACAGATTAATAAATTTGTTAACAAATAAAAATCCCGGAACAACCGGGAAAACCTGCCTTTCAAGGGTTTGTATTCGTCTTTTTCAATATAATTCCAGCCCTTTTCACCGCCCCAGGCAGGCCCTGCCGCTTTTACCGCAGTTATTTATCCGTAATCCGCCTGCCATACCCGGCCAAATATGTACATTTTTATCCGGTATATATTGTTTCAGACTTTAAAGAATTAACAGTATGTAACAAAAAAGGCAGCCCGCAAGAGCTGCCTTAACAGTTTATCAATAATTTACAGCCAGAAAATCCTGCTGTGATTCAGCCACCACTGCCCGGGTCATTTCTTCCCCGTACATTTCTGTGTAATCTGCCAGTGCAAGAGCAATGATTTTTTCTGCTGCTTCTGCACCCAGGTGTTCTGCCAGTGCCTGTTTCATGGCTGAAAGCAGGTGGCCTGTATGGTAGAGGAAATCCATAAGAGCTTTTGTGCCAAGGGCCGCCTTTTTGTCAGCATAGGCTTTTTCTGCTGCTTCATCTTCAAGAGCGAAGCCGTTCCATCTGAAACCGCACACTTCACCGCCCCGGCTGAGGACACTGGTGATATCCAGCTTCAGCTGTGGGTTGAAGCCTTTTACAAGGTTATGGTCCACATATCTGCAGTAGTTTTTGCCATATTCCAGCAGACCTGCAGCTTTCCAGGCTTCGCACCAGCCGCACACTGTGCTGTTTGTACAGTATACAGGTGCTTTGGAGGCTATGTAGCTTTTTGAATGGCCGTTTTTGTCTGCCCATTCACCATACAGCAGATAGCTTTCCATTGTGAGGGGGGCGCCGTCTTTCACTGCACGCTGTGCCATACGCCCGCCGCGCTGCTGGCCGTATAGCTTTGTGCCTTCATCTGCGGCAAGAGCACCTTTTTCTCCCCGGAGTGTGACTGCGGCTTTGTATATAACCGCAAAAAGATTGGCGTGATGAGGAATATCAAACAAATTTCTGTCCATAATGACCTCCTGTCTATATATAAGCTTTATTGTCAGTCAATTTCGCGCTGCATCATAATGTGAGGTATGCCTTCTTCATAGTAGATTTCACCGTATGCAGTGAACCCCAGTGACCGGTAAAAATCCTTTTTGTCATATTTTGCACCCAGAATTATTTTGTTGGCACACATTTCTTCACATTTTTCAATAGCTTTAAGCACTGTGGCCTTGCCGTAGCCTTTTCCGCGGGCATTCTGCGGTGCGCACAGTCTGCCAAAATGCCATACACCTGCATGTTCCTGGAGGATGCGGGCATTGCACACCGGCACGCCGTTGTCATAGCATACCAGATGCAGGGCGGATTTGTCGCTTTCATCAAATTCAAAATCCTCTGTAAAACCGATTTCGCGGCAGAAAACTTCCATTCTTATATTAAATCCGTCTTCATAGCCGGCCTGGCCATAAGTATACCATTTAAATTCCATAAAAACCTCCTGTAGACTGTGTAATTGATTTCAATTATACAGTACAGGAGGTCAAATATCAATAATTGTATATTATTTTCATTATCAGCAGGCACAGCACCCCGGGCAGTGACAGCACTGTGGAAACAAAAACCGTTGCAGTGTTTACAGCTATGTAACAGCCGGTATAGGCCGAGGTAAGGTTCACCAGCAGCATGGCAGACAGACCGCTGACGGCACTGCGTGCCGCCGCAAGCAACGGGTGGCGGCAGCGGCAGAAGCCCAGTGTGACGGCTGTGAATATAACTGCTGCTGATATATATAACAGACTGTTCATTGTATTCTCCCTATGCATTTACTGCCTGGCTTTCCTTTTCGGTTTCCATAAGCGACTTTATGGAACAGACAATATAGTCATGGTGTTTTGCCAGGCTTTTCATTTCGTATATTTTTGCTTCTATCAGGTTTTCATCTGTGGCCATTTCAAACAGTGCCCGTGCACGCTTCATCTGCCGCTGGCAGCTGCGCAGGTCTTCCTTCAGGGCATTTATCTGTTTCTGGTTTTCTGTGATAACATCCTTTTTGAATAGTTTTTTCATACCAACGCTCCATCCTTTTTACACATTGTTGGTAATATATTACAGTCTATTCAACATAACGCTGTAAAATTACAGTGCAGCAGAAAAAAACAGCGTGCATTGCTGCACGCTGCTGTATTGTTCAGAAAATCTGTGTAGGAAGCACCTGTTTTTCGCGGTGAGAGAAGGTTGTATCAAATTCTTCCCGCCGTTTTTCATCAACAAAATACACCTGCGGTGTTGAATATTCCCCTTTCACATCTGACAGAAAGCCTTTTTCGAGCTCTTTGCAGAGAAAGAATGAAGCATCTGCATCCCGGGGCAGGCCGTGGTAGCCTATACCGTATTCTGAGGCAGGCACAAAACCGCTTTTGCCGTAAAAGTTTATATCGCCCTCTATAAAAACAGCCTTTACACCATTCCGTGCAGCTGCCTCCAGGGATTTTTCCAGCAAATATCTGCCATAGCCCTTACCCTGGTATTCCGGGCGGATGCATACCGGCCCCATAGTAAAAACCGGTATCTGTGTGCCGCCGGCAGTGGTGACAAATGCAGGGCAGAATATGTTCCGGCCTATTATTTCACCGTCTTTTTCCAGCACAAAATCCAGTGCAGGATTATAGTCAGCTGACTGCCTGATACAGTGAAGCACAAAATGCTCAAGGCAGCCGGGGCGGTACACATTCCAGAAGCTGTCTCTTGCCATTTCTTCTGTTGTGCGGTATTCTTCTTTGTTTACTGAACGTACATTAAAGTCATTTTTTATCATTTTTTATTTCCTCCT
>JAFQAF010000270.1 GCA_017400025.1 Oscillospiraceae bacterium | reverse complement strand
GCCGGATACGATTTATTGAAAGTATCTGCCCGGACCATCTGTGCGAAGGCTACGGCTTTATCAGCTATGAGGATGAAACTGCCATCTGTATGCCTGCAGGGGTTGCAGTGCTGGTGACAAGCGAGGCAAAACCGGAGCAGTAATGCTGTGCCTGCAGGGCAGCTGCAGCTGCGGTTTGCAGATATCAAACAGTACAGCAAACAAAACGGACACTTCAGCCGAAGTGTCCGTTTTTCAGTTTGAAGGTTTATTCTTTTACAGCAGCAATGCAGGTTACTTCCACCAGAATACTTGGAGAAGCCAGTTTTGCTTCCACACATGCTCTTGCAGGCTCGTTGTCCTTAACTACCCATGCATCGTATACGCTGTTCATTTCTTTGAACAGTGACATATCCTTTATGTACACTGTGTTGGACAGCATGTGTTCTTTGTCGCTGCCGTATTTCAGCAGTATCTCTTCGATTTTTGCCAGAGTTTCAGCTGTCTGTGCCTTGATGTCGCCGTTAGGGTTGGAGCACACCTGGCCTGAAATGTACAGGATGCCATTGTGTTCAACCACTCTTGAAAATCTGCCGTTGGATTCAAATCTTCTGATTGCCATAGTAAAATCTCCTTTATATGATTGAATGTATATTTACAGTCAAATTATTTCTTCACGGTTTTCGTTTATAACAATGTATCTGTGCTCTTTTGCCATATTGCTGAAATAGCTTAAAACAGCACCGCATGCGGCAAAAAATACCGCCAGACCCATAATAAATTTAAAAATATACTTCATCTTTGTCCTCCCAAACCTTAATAATTCAGTATTACAAAAACATCCATATTGTTTTCAGGGATGTAATTTTTTTCTTCGGCATTGCCGAACAGAACGGCATAATCGCCGCCGGTGAAATCCTGTACCATATTTATGGCAACAATGCTTTTTTCCCCCAGGGAAGTGCCGGCATATTCCTGTGTGAATGCAGCAGGTATCCTTATTTCACCGCACCAGTAAAAGCCCTGCTCATCGTCAGTCCTGAAACTGGAATATGAAAGCAGCCCCGACAGTTCTTTGTTTTTCAGCTGTGCCTTCTCTATTCCGCCAAAGCCGTAGTCAATGCACAGCACATCGGTGGATTTATCCGGGCACAGATTGATATAAATGTGCATATTGGAAAAATCTGCAGGCTTTTCTGTAAAGCAGTATGAACACAGCACCAGGTCCCCGTGATGCACATAGCATTTCAGATAGCTGAAAACCATGTTCTCTTCACAGGATGCGTTGTAGCTTGTCATTTTGAATGCGCTCTGGGTGTCCCAGGGAATAATGCTGTCAGATCTGTAAATTATATTTCCCACAAAAACCGCCTTATACCATATATCTTTAGTCGATATATACATTGTACCACATTTTGCGGTTTTGCAAACACAAAAAACAAATATTTAACAAAATTTTAAGAAATTGACTGGAATAATTGTCCAAATACAGATATCCATATATTATATAATATATATTAATTTACTATTGAAAAAATAATGCAATAGTGATACAATTTATATTTGAAAAAGTGACTTTTTATTAAAAGTGAGAAAAGTCTTTGAAGGAGGATTATATAAGTGGCAGTATTTAAAAAACTGGTTCGCAGTGCTGAAGGCGCACATGTGCCTCACAACAAAAACACTGAGAACTGTGAAACTGTTAAAATGCCGGTACCAAAGAGAGTATATGTTTCCATGAGTCAGCATATCGGTGCACCGGCTAAAGCTTGTGTAAAAAAAGGCGTTGAAGTTAAAGTCGGCGACGTTATCGGTACAGCCGGCGGTTTTATTTCTGCACCTGTTCACTCACCTGTAAGCGGTAAGGTATTTGCTGTTGACGAAGTGATGCTGACAAACGGCAGAAAAACTCAGACAGTTGTTATTGACACAGACGGTCTGCAGACTGTAAGTGAAAATGTAAAAGCTCCTGAAGTTACAGACCACGCTTCTTTTGTACAGGCTATCAAAGATAGCGGCCTTGTTGGTCTTGGCGGTGCAGGTTTCCCTACAGGCGTTAAACTTGCTCCACAGAATCTGGATGAAGTTGATACTCTTGTTATCAACGCTGCAGAATGTGAACCATATATCACAGCTGACTACCGCGAAATGATGGAATGCGGCGAAGATGTTGTTGAAGGTGCAAAACTGGTAAAAGAATATCTGAACCTTTCCAAAGTTATCATCGGTATCGAAGCCAATAAACCACAGGCTATTGCTAAAATGACAGAACTTACAAAAGATCTGGAAGGCTTTACAGTAGCTACATTGCCATCAGTTTACCCACAGGGTGCTGAAAAAGTTCTTATCGAACAGACAACAGGCAAAGAAGTTCCACAGGGCGCTCTGCCTGCAGCAGTTGGCGTTATCGTAATGAACGTTGCATCTGTTGGCTTTGTAAACAGATATATCAAAACAGGTATGCCTCTTGTAACAAAGAGACTTACTGTTGATGGTGACGCTGTGACTAACCCAATGAACGTAGAAGTAGTTATCGGTACACCGGTAAAAGACGTTATCGAATTCTGCGGCGGTTACTCACAGGAAGCAGGCAAAATCATCTCCGGCGGTCCTATGATGGGTGCTGCTCTGGCAAATGATGAAATGCCTGTTATGAAACAGAATAATGCTATTCTGGTATTCGGTGCTGAAAAGGCAAAACTGCCTGAAGAAAGCCCATGTATCCGTTGCGGCAGATGTATCAATGCTTGCCCGATGGGTCTGTCTCCTGTAGAAATTGCTCTGGCTCTGTCCGTTAAGGATGCAGACGAACTGAAAGCTCTGTTCACAGACCTGTGTATGGAATGTGGCAGCTGCTCATTCGTATGTCCTGCAAAACGTCCTGTTGCCCAGACAATGAGAGAGGCAAAAGATTTTATGAGAAAGGCGGCTAAATAATGAAACTTACAGTATCATCTGCACCGCATATCACCAGCAAAGATACTACAGCTTCAATCATGCGTGATGTTTGCATCGCTATGGTTCCTGCCCTGGTTGCAGCAGTTTTATTCTTCGGTGTGCGTTCACTTATTCTCACAGCTGTTTCAGTAGCAGCCTGTGTTGCTTTTGAATTCCTGTATGAAAAAATGCTGAACAAACCAATCACAATCACTGACTGGTCTGCAGTAGTTACAGGTATGCTTCTGGCATTCAACTGCCCACCATCACTTCCATACTGGACAGTAGTTGTTGGCGCATTCTTTGCTATCGTTATTGTTAAACAGCTGTTCGGCGGTATCGGCTTCAACTTTGCAAACCCTGCAATCGTTGCAAGAATTATCCTGGGTCTTGGCTACACAGGCCTTATGACTTCATGGGTATTCCCTGATGCTACAGCTACAGCTACTCCACTTGCTATGTACCGCGCAGGTACAACACCAAACTACATGGATATGTTTATCGGCCGCACAGGCGGTGTTCTGGGCGAAGTTAGCGCCCTGGCTCTGCTCATCGGTTTTGCATACCTTGTAATCAGAAAGGTTATCACACCTACAATCCCTGTTACATATGTAGCTACAGTTGCTGTTCTGGCACTGGTTCTGGGTGTTGACCCTGTTGTTTACGTACTGGGCGGCGGCCTGCTGCTGGGTGCTATCTTTATGGCTACAGACTATACAACAAGCCCTTACACAATGAAAGGCCAGATTGTATTCGGTATCGGCCTTGGTGTTATCACTGTTCTTATCCGCTGCTACGGCAATATGACAGAAGGCGTTTCCTACGCTATCCTGCTTATGAACCTTGTTGTTCCTTACATCAACAAAGCCTGCAGACAGAGACCTCTGGGCGCACCAGCCAAAGCTAAAAAGGAGGCTAAATAATGAAAAAGAATAACTCCACATGGAACGACATTCTCAAACCTGTTGTTGTTCTTACAGTTATCTGTCTTGTTGTTTCCGGCCTTCTCGGTCTGACAAACAGCATCACAGCTCCTATCATTGAAGAAAACGCCCGTCTGGCTGCAGACGCAGCACGTATCGAACTCCTGCCAGAAGCTACAGACGGCTTCGAAATGGTTGAAGGCGTTGATATGGAAGGCGTAACAGAAGTTTATAAAGCTAAAAACGGTTGCGGCTACACAGTTACTGCATTCGGCAAAGGTTACGGCGGTGCTGTAAACTATATGGTAGCATTTGACGCAAACGGCAAAATCGTAAACCTGAAAGTTCTCTCACATTCAGAAACTGCAGGTCTTGGTTCCAAAATTGAAAACCCTGAATTCCTTGCTAAGTTTGTTGGTACAGAAAAAGAACTGACAAGCGGCGATATCGATATGATTGGCGGCGCTACAATCTCCTCCAATGCATCTCTGGACGCTGTAAACACAGCAAGAAAAGCATTCAACCAGTATGCAAAAGGTATTGTTGAAGTAGAACTGACACTGGAACAGAAACTGGGCCAGCTCTTTGGCGAAGATACAGCAGAAGCTGTTCTCTCCACAGAATACACACATGCAGATGCAGTTGAATTCTGGACAACAGACAAAGGTCTGATTATTGCTACAGAAGGCAAGGGCAACGGTATCATCGGTGACGAACATCCATCCGGCAAAATGCTGAAAGGCTATGTTGCATTTGATGAAACAGGCGCTGTTGTAAATGTAATGTTTGATGCTGTTGCATCTGAAACAAAAGGTCTTGGCACAAAAGTTGAAGACCCTGCATACATTGCAAACTTCATCGGCATGACAGGCGCTGACCAGCCGGCAACAGTAGATGTAATTGCAAACTGCACATACTCCTCAAAAGGTGCTATGGAAGTTGTAGCAAAAGCTATCACAGTTTACAATGACGTTAAATAACAGAAAGGATTCGGGAAACAATGGCTAAAAATAATAAATTAGAATTGGTTACCAGGGGCCTTTTGAAAGAAAACCCAGTTCTCAGACTGGTACTTGGTACATGTCCAACTCTGGCTGTTACAACAATGGCTGTAAACGGCCTGGGCATGGGTGTAGCCGCTACATTTGTTCTTATCTGCTCAAACGTAGTTATTTCTGCACTCAGAAAAATCATCCCTGACAAAGTACGTATTCCTGCATTTATCACAGTTATCGCCGGTTTCGTTACTGTAGTACAGATGATTGTTAAAGCATTCCTCCCTGCACTTGATACAGCTCTGGGCGTTTTCCTCCCACTGATTGTTGTTAACTGTATCATTCTGGGCCGTGCTGAAGCATTTGCTTCCAAAAACAATGTAATCGACTCCGCTCTTGACGGTCTGGGTATGGGTATCGGCTTTACTCTTACACTCACAATCATGGGCGCTATCCGTGAATTCCTGGGTTCAGGTGCTATCTTCGGTTTCGCTGT
>JAFQAF010000269.1 GCA_017400025.1 Oscillospiraceae bacterium | reverse complement strand
TGCCAGATACTCTTTGCTTAAAGCAGGAAAAAGAATAAGAGCAATCCTGCTGTTTCTTACTGCAGAAATGTGTGATGCAGACTGGAGAGAGAAGCTTCGTCTTGCCTGTGCTGTGGAAATGATACACTGCTATTCGCTTATACATGATGACCTTCCATGTATGGATAATGATGATATGCGCCGTGGCAAGCCTTCCTGCCACAAGGCTTTCGGCGAAGCTACTGCTTTACTGGCCGGTGATGCTCTGCTGGGCTGCGGGCTGGAAGCTGTTGCAAATGATAAATATCTTTCTGCTGAAGGAAAAGTGCGGGCCATGCAGGCTGTTACAAGGGCGATGGGGCCACGTGGTATGATATATGGCCAGGAAATTGACCTTGAATATGAAAATAAAAAGGCAGACAAAGAAACACTCAATAAAATTCACCGCCATAAAACCGGCCGGATGATTTCCCTTTGCGGTACACTTGGCAGTACAGGCAGCAATCTGACAAATGTTCAGAGAGATGCTCTTAAACTGTTTTTTGACAATATCGGGCTGGTATTCCAGATTATAGACGATATTCTGGATGTTGAAGGCGATGAAGCTGAACTGGGGAAACCTGTAGGCAGTGATGCGGACAACAATAAGTCCACATTTATTTCGCTCTATGGTTTAAATGAATCAAAAATAATAGCAAAAAGGCTGACTGAAGAGGCTGATTGTTCATTGAAGAATGCATTCGGTAAAAAGGCCGACAAACTTGTGGAGTACACTGGTTATCTTCTGAACAGAAAAAAATAATTTGTAAGCCTTTAAGGAATTGAAAATGACTTATCCTATTTTAGAAAAAATAAATTGCAGTGATGATGTTTCCAGACTACGGGATGAAAAACTGCCACAGCTTTGTGATGAAGTAAGAGCTTTTCTTATTGACAAAGTATCAAAAACCGGTGGGCATCTTTCTGCCAACCTTGGTACAGTGGAAATTATTACTGCTATGCACCACTGTTTTTCTACACCTTCAGATGTTTTTCTGTTTGATGTAGGGCATCAGTGCTACACACATAAATTATATACCGGCCGAAGGGAAATGTTTGACGGATTACGCAAGCTTAATGGTCTTTCGGGTTTCCCGTCACCAGCCGAAAGTGACAGCGATGCTTTTATCAGCGGTCACGGCAGCACATCTATTTCTCTTGCCGTAGGTATGGCTTATGCAAAAAAAATCAAAGAAGAACCGGGCTATGTGATAGCGGTGATAGGCGATGGTGCTTTCACAGGCGGTATGGCATATGAAGGCCTGAACAATGTGGACAAGTCTCTGGATAATCTGATAATTATCCTGAACGACAATGAGATGTCCATATCAAAAAATGTCGGCTCTGTGCCAAAATACCTGTCAAATTTAAGAACAAACAGCGAGTATCTCAATGTCAAGAAAGGCGTTGCAGATACGCTGAATAAAATACCGGTTATTGGTAAGGGTATGAGAGATGCTATTGTAGCCTCTAAAACCCTTATCCGCCGTACTGTTTATCACAGCGGTACATTTTTTGAAGAACTGGGCTTCACATATCACCAGATTTCAGATGGAAATGATATTGAGGTTATGTGTTCTGCACTTGAAGCCGCCAAAAGAATTGACGGTCCTGTTTTCATTCATGCAAAGACCACAAAAGGCAAAGGCTATGCACCTGCAGAGCAGAACCCAGGCGAATTCCACGGTGTAGGCGCATTTGACCTGAATAATGTGCCTGACCCGGATGCTGCGCCTAAAGATTCATATTCCACTGTTTTTGGCAAGCAGCTGTCAGAACTTGCAGAAAGCAACAAAAAACTGTGTGCTGTAACAGCTGCCATGAAGTATGGCACAGGTTTGCAGTTTTTCTACCGTGAACATAAACAGAGATTTTTTGATGTAGGTATGGCAGAAGAACACGCAGTTACTTTTTCGGCTGCACTGGCAAAGCAGGGGCTTGAGCCGGTAGTATGTCTTTATTCCACATTTATGCAGCGAGCAATGGACCAGTATATCCATGATGTCATGCTTCTTAATCTGAACGTTATGTTCGGCATTGACCGTGCAGGTCTTGTTCCCGGTGACGGTGAAACACATCAGGGTATTCACGATATCGGAATATTTGCAAATTACACAAACACTCTGGTTGTATGTCCATCCAATTATAATGAACTGCTGTACTGGCAGAAATATATGATAAATAATGTTGTGGGACCAAAGGTTATCCGTTATTCCCGTGGCGGCCAGGATGAAAACACAAAAGATTATATATGCACTGGCAACAAGTTTGATATTATTGAAGACAAATCAGGTAAAAAAGACAATCTTATTATCTGCTATGGCAGACATTTTACACAGTGTACAGAAGCTGTAAAACTTCTGGATGAACAGGGTATAAGTGCCGATATTCTAAAACTTAATGTGGTGAACCCTATACCGGAAGAAGCTGTTATTGCAGCGATGGAATATAGCAATATACATTTTTATGAAGAGCATGTACAGAACGGCGGCGTTGCATCAAGATTTGGCCTTGAACTTCTGGAAAAAGGATATAAAAACAGATTTAAATCCCATTGCGTGCCAAATTACACTGTTAAACGGGCTACTGTAAACCAGCTCTGGGAATTGTGCGGGCTGGATAAAAACAGTATTGTAAATGATATAAAAGGTGAAAAATGAAAATCAGATTAGACCAATATGTTTTTCAGGAAGGTTATGCTCCTTCCAGACAAAGAGCCCAGGCTCTTATAATGTCAGGTATTGTTTTTGTAAACAACCAGAAGGTTGATAAAGCAGGAACTATGATAAAAGAAACAGATATAGTCGAAGTGCGTGGCAAAGACCTTAAATATGTAAGTCGTGGCGGCCTGAAACTTGAAAAGGCTATGGAACTTTACGGTCTGGACCTGACAGATAAAATCTGTATGGATATAGGTGCATCTACAGGCGGATTTACCGACTGTATGCTCCAGAACGGTGCTTCAAAGGTATATGCAGTAGATGTGGGCTATGGACAGCTTGCATGGAAACTGCGCAGTGATGAACGCGTAAAAAACATGGAGAAAACCAATATCCGCAATGTTACTGCTGATATGCTTGATGAACCTATAAACTTTTTCAGTGTTGACGTTTCATTTATCTCCCTTAAGCATATTTTCCCGGTTGCGTATGCAATTTCAACTGATGATGTTGTTGGCGCATGTCTTGTAAAGCCTCAGTTTGAGGCCGGCAGGGAAAAAGTGGGGAAAAAGGGTGTTGTAAGGGACAGCCGGGTTCACAAAGAAGTAATTGAAAATGTAATTGGATATGCAAACGAATGTGGATTCTATGTTCATAATCTTACATTTTCTCCAATCAAAGGGCCGGAGGGCAATATAGAATTTCTGATAATAATATCAAAGGATTCTGAAAAAGAAACTGTTACTCAGGAAATTATAGATGAAGTTGTAGCTCGGGCAAAAGAACATCTGGGGGATTAAATGAAATTTCTGATAAAGGTAAATCTTTCCAAAGATAACAGCATGGCAGTGACAAAAAATGTTATGGGTCTTCTGGCTGAAGAAAACCACGAATACATGTTTTGTGCCGAACACGATATCAGCACACTTGGCGTTCCATGCAGTATGGTTACTGCTGTTGAGGAAGGTGCACAGTGGTGTGATGTTATTATTACAATCGGGGGTGACGGTACACTCCTTTCAATCGGTAAAACAGCT
>JAFQAF010000268.1 GCA_017400025.1 Oscillospiraceae bacterium | reverse complement strand
GCATACCGGAAAAAGCAGAGACAATTGCTTCCGGCACAGAGGTTGTGGTGCAGGGCTATGACTATACAAAAGACGGCAACCTGAACATTCCGTTTGAGTATGAGGGTGTGTACGGTACAATGAATTTCGGCTTTGAATCTTTTGAAGCACAGAAGGCCGGCAGGGCACAGTTCCGTGGTTTGTCGCTTTATGAGCCGCGGCTGTATGCAGCCCTGGAGCAGTACGGTATGATCTGACTGTATAATCAGAATATGTATTTATCAAAGAGAGGAGAAATCCTCTCTTTTTATGTGAAAATTCTGTCAAGCGTTTTTTTGCACCATCAAAATTTTGATATTGACATTTTGACATTATAAGGATATAATCTTATAATGTATAAAATTGGCTACATAGGCCAATTTTGCAGAAAATATATAAAAATTCGGCAAAAACAGAGAATTTTCATATAAAATTTCTGCTATTTATACAAAAATAATTTTGTTTTGGCAATTATTAAAATTTTTTGCAAGTTTTGCGCAGTAATTCTGTGCGTAAAAGTTGCAAAAAATTGTACAAAAACACACATTTTTGTATTCTGGTTTTCAGGTTTTGCGGCCGGATAGTAATTCTGTATCCCGCCCCATATACCAAAACCCATTGCCTTTATAATTATTGACAAATATATTTATGAAGGAGATTAAAGAAAACATGGCGATTGTAAAACCTACCATGCTTGGTACAACTGAGCGTATGAACTTTGCCAAGATCAATGAAGTTCTGGAAATGCCAAACCTCATTGATGTGCAGAAATCTTCATATCAGTGGTTTATCGACGAAGGTATCAAGGAAGTTTTCCGCGATACAGGTGCTATCGAAGACCACACAGGCACACTTGCACTGGAATTTGTTGACTACCATCTGGAAGAACAGACAAAATACTCTGTAAAAGAGTGCAAAGAACGTGACGTAACATACGCAGCACCGCTGAAAGTTACTATCCGTCTGCTCAACAAAGAAACAGGCGAAATCAAGCAGCAGGAAAAATTCATGGGTGACTTCCCTAAGATGACAGACTCCGGTACTTTCATCATCAACGGTGCAGAACGTGTTATCGTTTCACAGCTCATCCGTTCACCTGGTGCTTACTTCAAGCTGGACCACGACAAAACAGGTAAAAAACTGTACTCCGGTACAATCATTCCTAACCGTGGTGCATGGCTGGAATATGAAACAGATATCAACGACATTTTCTATGTTCGTATCGATAAAAACAGAAAACTGCCGGTAACAAGCTTCCTGCGTGCACTGGGTCTGTCTTCCAACGAACAGATCCGCGAAGTATTCGGTGATGAAGTTATCATCGAAGCTACTCTGGCAAAAGACACAACTTCCAACACAGAAGAAGGTCTGCTGGAAACATACAGAAAGCTCCGTCCGGGCGAACCACCAACAGTAGAAAACTCACAGACTCATATCAACAACCTGTTCTTTGACCCAAGAAGATATGACCTGTCCCGTTTCGGCCGTTACAAATTCAACAAAAAACTTTCCATTTCCAACAGAATTACAGGCGAAATCGCAGCAGAAATGGTTGTTTCCCCACTCACAGGCGAAATCCTCTGTGAAGAAGGCGCACTCATCAGCGAAACACTTGCTCTGGAAATCGAAAACAACGGCGTTGCAGTAATGCACGTCAAGAAAGAAGACGGCACAGTTGTTAAAGTTATTTCCAACGGTATGGTTGACCACAAAGCAGTTGTGGGCTTTGACCTGACAGAAGAAGGCATCAACGAAAAAGTTTCCTTTGCAGTGCTGAAAGGTCTTATGGACCAGGCAGCAGGTGATGAAGAAGCACTGAAAGCACTGATGCTGGAAAACCGTGAAACACTTATCCCTAAAAACATCACAACAGATGATATCTTTGCATCTGTAAACTATGTTACATGTCTTTCACACGACGTTGGCCAGTTTGACGATATCGACCATCTGGGCAACCGCCGTATCCGTTCCGTAGGTGAACTGCTGCAGGCACAGTTCCGCACAGGTATCATCAGAATGGAAAGAACAATCCGTGAAAGAATGGACCAGCAGGACAGAGACACAATCACTCCTGAAAGCCTTATCAACATCAAACCTGTTGTGGCTATCATCAAAGAGTTCTTCGGCTCCTCTGCTCTGTCACAGTTCATGGACCAGACAAACCCTCTGGCTGAACTGACACACAAACGCCGTCTGTCTGCTCTGGGCCCTGGCGGTCTCTCCCGTGACCGTGCAGGCTTCGAAGTTCGTGACGTTCACTACTCACACTACGGCAGAATGTGCCCTATCGAAACACCTGAAGGTCCGAACATCGGTCTGATTTCCTACCTTGCTACATTTGCAAGAGTAAACGAATACGGCTTTATCGAAGCTCCATACAGAAAAGTGGACAAAGCTACAGGCCGT
>JAFQAF010000267.1 GCA_017400025.1 Oscillospiraceae bacterium | reverse complement strand
TGCTGTGTGCCTGTCTGTGGCTGATTGTCTCCCTGTGAAGTTTCACCCGACGTACTGCAGGCTGCCATAGACAGCACCATAGCAAAAGTGAGTAATAAAGCCAATAATTTTTTCATATAATTCAACTCCTTCTGAAAGAAATAATTTATTATATAAGTGTCAGCCTGCCGTCTGTTTCACGGTCAAGATGCTGATGAGTGGTAAGATATTCTTCTATTACATCTTTTTCGGATGTGGAAACCACTGTGATTTTCCTGTTTGCCTCCACCTCTGCCAGAGGTATGCCAAGAAATTCTTCAAAATTCACAAAATGATATTTTTCCAGACCGATTTTAAACAGCTGGCTGTCTGTTATCAGTATGCCATTGAAAGAAAATTCCAGCAGCTGTTTTTTTGGCCTGTCATAAACCACTTTCAGACCTTTTGAAAGCTGATAGAATTCTGTATGGGCACCCTGCCATACTTCGTCACGCAGCACATACAGCATCATCTTTTTCAGCTGACTGCCTGTGACTGTAAGCATATATACCGGGTCATCATAAGGCAGGCACCGGGTAAAATCTGCAAATGTAACCAGCGGACCCATTTCTTTCAGTCGTATGCCTCCGCTGCCCATCAGCATAATATCCAGCCCCAGGCTTTCCTGCAGTATGTCTGACAGCAGACCACCCAGCTCTGTCTCCCTGTATCTGTCCGGGTGGGTAAGCCGTCTGTTGAAACGGGTAATAACCCTGCCGTATTTTTTGTCAGTTTCAGATTTATACCTGTTCAGAACCTTTTCAATTTCCGGGTCGGACACGCAGTTGTGTTCATTTATTTCAACAGACTGCCAGTTATAGCTATCAATACAGTTTTCCTGTGTGTCAACCACAAGATCAAAACGGCCTATACAGTCTGTGCCTGTACCTGCCTGTACTATTGGAATACCATTTACAATTTCCGGTTTTTCAAGGAAGGTGTGGGAATGCCCGCCGATAATAATATCCACACCCCAGTCACTGTCCAGTATTGCAGCCAGCTGTTTGTCTTCTTCAAAGCCGATATGGGTAAGCAGCACCGTAAAGTCAATATCAGTGGAATTATAGGCATTGCATATTCTGCCTATTTCTGCCGCTGCCTCATGTATATCCACAAAGGAACCAATCAGCTCATCTTTTTTCGCCTGTGCAATTACTTCCTCGGTGATAATACCGATAAACAGTATTTTCATACCGTCAATTTCAATTATTTTGCAAGGGTTAAACAGACGGGTAAAATTTGACTTTATGTACAGATTTGCGTTTATAATCGGAAACTTTGCACATTTTTCAAGAAACAGCAGATGTGAAAGGCCATAGTCGATTTCGTGGTTGCCCAGAGTAACCACGTCCGGTGAAATTGCATTCATAATCTCAATGGTACTGATGCCCTTGTAGTCAGAATCTATTACTGACCCGCGGAACATATCCCCTGCTATGCAGTAAACTGTATTTTTTTCTTCTTTTCTCACTCTGCTGATATAGCCTGACAACAGACTGACGCCACCTGTCAGTTTTTCGTCCACTGTTTCTGCAGTAAAATCCCCGTGCATATCATTGGAATGCAAAAGGGTTATTTTTTTATATCTCTCCATACTCTCTCCTGTATAATCAGTAAGACATTGACACCAGGCCAAAGCTTAAATCTGTTTTTGTTTCACTGCTCCACTGGCTGCCCAGATATCCTTCGTGGATACCGCTTCCCTTTGTATAAGTGGTAGTCTGTCCGCCTGTAATACCGCCCAAAGAGCCGCTTATGCTTTCTTCCCTTATGGTAGTAACATCTTTCAGTCTGCCAAATTCATCATAGGTGTAGGTTTTGCCTTCCCCCTTTGTTCTGTCAAAGGATGGTATAGCACCAACCGGATTCAGCTTGCCGTCAATAAAATCCTTTATGCTGGTGGCATCTGCCACATCTTTTAAATCACCGATAAAACCGCTGAGTTCTCCCAGACCTGCAGGCAGTACAGATGAACGTGTAATAATTGTTTCGCTGAACATACCTGTATACATATCACGTTCTTTGATAATCTCTGTGCCGAATGCACCGTATGCAAAGAAGTATTTATCTCCATTATTGCCGAATTTTACATAAATCGGGCTGAATGGCGGAATTGTAATATTGATGTCTGCAGGGCGCCAGTCGCTTTCTTTATCAGGCTTATAATCTGACAGTTGTCCGTTTTCGGTTTTATTTGCCATAATTCTGGCATCGTTGCGCTTTGCCTTGTTCAGTTCATCCTTGTAGTATTCCATACCAAGACTTTTTCTGTGCATATTGGCAACTTCCAGACATTCATCACCTGTACTGATATATGCACCGGCATGATACAGAGGGTTTACGTAGGCTTCACGGTTTATTACCGCCAGCAGTTTTGTACCATACATCTCCCTTACATGTTCGTTGGACACATAGCCCAGCATGGCATTCATTTTCAGCCAGTATTCCTCCAGCAGCGGACGCATATTTTCTTCATACAGTTCCATTCTGCGTGTGGAATATGCAATATGTGCCCGGTCTGCAGGACCAACCAGTTTGTATTCGCACTCCATTTTTGCACGGATTTCATCTTTCAAAGATTTTGCATTGTCTATGGCGTCATACATAACCTGATGGTGCTGTTCACTGATGTTCCAGTAGTTCACCAGGATTTTCTGCAGCCGGTCATCAGCATCCCACTGCAGATTTGACAGCGTATATTCTTCAAAGTCTTTGTCATAACCGCTTTCACCTGTTTCTTCAAAAGTAACACCCCTGTACATAACGTCATACAGCTGATAGATTTTGTATTCGTAATAGGTGTGCAGGAAAGCAAGACACCACGCCTGACGTTCTTCCATATCTGCGCCGCCTACTGTATAGCCTTTTGTAGCTTTCAGCATTTCTTCCACTTCTTTGTCTGCAGCAGATGCCGCTGAATCCCACATATCATCACCCAGCACAGCATCGGCAGGGTTTGCAGGATATGGCAGGGAAATCTGATTGGCCGGTATATCCTGCCCGTTGGATATAACCCCTGCGGCAGCTGCTTCGAACAGCAGTTCAATGTGGTAATCCGTCAGCACCATTTCCCCCAATTCAAAACTGATGTAGGTGTCCATACCTTTTACCGTTTTTTCATAGCTGGTTGAATCTGTAAGGCCGGCTTTTGTTCTTACCTGTCGGTATAAATTCCTCAATAAATCAGAAGTGGTTTCTGTATAAGTGGAACGCATTGACTTGAACAATGTTTCTATTGCCAGCATATCATCGCCGTTCTGCAGATGAACACAGGTCATAACAAGGTGTGCCAGCCCGTAACCGGGGTCTGCTGCCACAGCTTTGCCAGCCCATTCCATAGCACCGGTGTAATCCCCCAGTTCATAATAGCAAATAGCCAGATTTGTGTATAAAACAGCATTTGGTTCGTTTGCTTTTACACCTATCTCCAGCCAGTTGGCAGCATAGCGGTATTCCAGTGCACCCATAAGAACTGCCGCAAGATTGTTTATCATATATGTAGTAGGGTATATCATAGCCGCTGCCTGTCCCATATTTATCATATTCCAGTCGAATTCGCCGGACACAAGAGACAGAGCCATATAGTCAGCTATTGAATTGAAATATTCTATCTGGTCAGCCTCACTCCAGCCGGCCAGTTCAGTTTCAAAATAGTTCAGCCAACCCAGGACTTTGCCGTCTGTGGAGGCTGTTTCAATATATTGGTCTCTGACAGTTATAGTCACTGTCATCTCTTTTCCGTTACATTTTGCAGCAGCTGCAGTCTGCCCCGCTTTAAGTGCAGTAAATGTGGCGGTGTTCTCTTCTGATTTAACAGAAACTATATCTTCATCTGAAACAGAAAATTCCGTGTTTTCATCAAAAGGTGACCATATTCTGCTTCCGCCAACAAACATAATCATTTCGTCTGTCTGCACAAGGGAAATAACCCCAGGTGTAAGCTGTGGCTGTTTTACCGGCTGTGATGTAGTTTCTGTTTTTGTACTGTTGCCCTGAGAAGATGCATCTGTATCTCCATTTACGCCACAGGCAACAAGAGAAAAAAGCATTGACAAAGAAAGTACAATACATATTATCTTTTTCATTAATGCCTCCCCCTTAATAAACATTTTCCGTAAACACACAGGGCCGGTCGGCTGTAACGCCAACCGACCCTGCAGGTTAGTGTAAGTCGTTATGCTTGTCTGATATTTATAAAACTATTTACCGAAAAGGCTTTTGAAATTTTTGAAGCCTTCTTTCAGCTCTTCCAGTTCTTTTTTCTTTTCATCGCCCTTTTTATAGTAGAATCCGCCTGTTGGTTCCTGTTCGTTGAAATACAGGCTTACAGTATCGCTGTCTCCGTCAAAAGCGTGTTCAAGGTCTACATGGTAACATACACCGTCAACCATTTTGTACAGCTGGCCTTCATTCGGATACTGACCTGCAGTTACAAATCCATCTTCTTTAAGTGCCAGCGTATACTGCTTAACTGCATTTACTGCCGCAAAAGATGTATGGAAAGTAGCCATAAATCTTATGTACTCTCCTTCATTTTCAAGGTAGAAATCCTTACCGCCCTGTGTCCATTTTGTGTAATGTGGCATATATTCATCCCACAGTGCCATTACTGACTCAGTTTTTGTCTGTGCCGCATTGTCTTCTGCGACTGCTGACGGCAGCTTTGTACCGCAATCAGAACAGAATTTTGTGCCAATATCATTCTGTTTGCCACAGTTAGGGCATTTTGCACCTTCCGCCAATGTCTGCTCCGGCATTTTTGTACCACAGTTTGGACAGAATTTCTTTTCTGCATCCACAGGCTCGCCACAGCCAGGGCAAACTTTATACTTTTCGCTCATTTCAGTTGCATAGTCCTGTGCCATTCCTGCAAGACTGGCAAACGCAGATTTCAGCTGGTTCATATCAACATTCTGTGACCGGGCTGCTGCTTCTGCCACAGCTTCACCTGTTTCGGCTGCAGCCTGTTTTGCATTTGCCCTTGCCAGTTCAGTCTGTTTTTCAACTTCTTCCATTTTCATTGCTGCCTTATTGGCAAGATTTGTAGCTGCAGGTTCCACTGCTTCTTTTACAGCTTTGCTTACCGCATCATTTATTCCTTTACTGATACTGTTTTTTAATGCTCTTTTAAGAAAACTCATAATCAAACCTCCATTTTGTATCCGCAGTCACCGCAGAACTTTGTACCCGGGTCAACAGCTGCACCACAGGACGGACAGATATTTGCCTCTGCCACCACAGCTGTGTTTTCTGCATCTGCTTCCGGTTCACCTTCTGCATATTCAGGTGTTCCGGTTTCAGCCAGCGGCACCGGTGTTTCTGCAGCAGGCTCTTCATCAACAACAGCTTCCTCTGCATTTTCTGTTTCAGCAAGGCGGGCAGCTTCCTTTTCTGCCTTTGCAGCTGCTCTTTCAGCTTTTGCAGCCTCTCTTTCAGCAGCATTTTCTGCATTGATTCTTTCAATTTCAGATTTTGCTTCAGCTATAGCTTCCTGATGTGCTTTTGCAGACTGCAGGACAGGCAGGATATTTGGCTCTACCTGACCTCCATTGATAAAGAAATCATAATAGAATTCACCTATCTTTTTGATATCGCTGTTGAAACCATGTTCTGAAGATGTGATAGTTGCACTGTGTTTTGAAAGTTCAATAGCGTCACCTGTCTTGTCTTCAATATTTTTTGCCAGTTTGTTCAGTTTGTCCAGTAATGCCATAGTTTACCCTCCTTTTAGTCAGCCAGCTTACGGTATTTGATTAAAAACTGTCGTCTGCTGGATACATTAAGTTTTTTATAAATATTTTTACAGTGAAAGTGAACAGCAGATTCGGATATAAACAGATCTTTGGCAATGCAATTCATAGTTTTGTCTGACAAAAGCTGCTCAAATATTTCCAGTTCTCTTGTGGAAAGATTTATCAGTTCCGGATACTGCTGTGTCAGCAAATCAAACCGCTCTCTGGCCAGCTTCATATATTCGAAATAGTTCAGATTGCTACTATCCATATCTGCTCCTCCTTTACAGTTGTTTATGTATAATTATAAATTCAATTCTTTTTTTCAACCACTGACCGTATTGACTGTTTTTCTGTCTTTATAGATAGTTTTACTATGCTTAAACACAGTTTTATTATTTACATAATTATTTTTATAGATTATAATTTGTTCATCAAAGCTAATTTGTGAAAATTATTTTCAATACAATTGTATAATTACCAGGCCGGATTTGGTATCCCTTATTCAAGGGGTTTTAATCAATACTGTCATTGTTTACAGAATTATTATACGGTATAACAGCAAAACTGCCTGAAAGGGGAATAAATATGCGTCACTATCTTCTGTCTTTAAACCGGGCGAAACGACAAACGATACCAATATTTATAATTGTATGCTTTTCTATGTTTAATGCCTGGCAGATGGGTTTTATCTATTTTATGAATCCGTCACTGTCAGTTACAGGCCATTCACCTTTGCCTATATCAATGGATAATGTTACAATTCTTATGGCACTGGGTTACATGCTTGCAATAGGGTATATGATTATTCTTCCACATTTTGTTGTATGGGCCGAAAGGATCAGCACAGTTTTTTCTTTAATTACAATATTGATTATGTTCTTTCCTCTGACAGACAGTGCAATGCTTCTAATAATATATATACATATATTCTTCTGCTGTTTTATGATAGGTTTTGAATCATTTATAATGATGAATTTCTTTTCCGAAAAAAGTGCAATAATCTATCTCACTCTTGGTTACGGCATTGCAACCTTAATAATTTCCCTTGTCCAGAACGAAATTATCCCCGTCAGCTTTTCAGGGTTCAGGCTGGCTGTGGTATTTATGTTGACAATGCTTCTCGTCTTTACGTTTTATATGTCAACCGATAAAAATGCATGCCCTGTATATGTAAAGAAAACCGACAATCTGATAATGCCAAAGCATCTTTTTACCGGTATTTTTGCCATTGCTTTTGTAAGCTGTCTGATGATGCTGTGCGGTCCGGCAGCAGCAGGCACAATTCCTCATGGTATTTCTCTGGCGTATCTTGCTGATGCTGCAGGCAGCATCATTTTGTACCTGGGATATAAAAACAATAATTTTCATCCTTTACGTATAGTGTCACTTATGATGACTGTATCAGCAATAGG
>JAFQAF010000266.1 GCA_017400025.1 Oscillospiraceae bacterium | reverse complement strand
ATCAGCACAATTTTCTTTGCACCTCTGGCAATACCCTTCAGTACGATGGAGAAACGGTTTCTGGACAGAATCGGGAAAATCAGACCGATTGTGTCATCGCCGAATTTCCGGCTCACATCTTTGGCTATATCGTCACAGGTGATGTAGTTGCCCTGTGCTCTTGCCACAACTGCTTCAGTTACACCAACGATGTCTCTGTCGTGTACTGTGATGTTTTCTTCTTCAAAAGCCTCCAGCAGGCTCTGTACTGTAATATCAACCAGGTTGTCACCTTCAACGATGATAGGTGTTCTGATACCTCTGGAAACTGCGCCAATAGTTCTTGACATTTAAATCTCCCCTTTAAGATGGATTATTGATAAATTTTACGGGATAAAATTACTTACCACTGAATTATTATAAAATATTATACGGTTTTTTTCAATATATATCACTGCTTTTTCAATAAAATTGTAAAAAATGTAAAAAAATAACTTTACAAATTGATAATTCTTGCAGTTTACACAAATTTATTGTTTTTATGAAAAATTATCCTTTATATAAATTTTTATATATGGTAAAATGAAAGGAATAACATAAACATAATTGACGGAAAATGTCTTTTAATACAGGTAAAACATGAAGAAATTATTATTCAGAGACAATGATATAAACAAAAGTGCCGCAGTGGCAATAGCTTTTCTGGCTGTGCTGGCAAAGCTGGCTCTGAGCTTTACACAGTATGCAACCATTTATCCACCGCTTGCCCCTATTGATGACGACCTTATGACCCGTGCCGCCATGAGCATAGTACAGGGAAACTGGCTGGGCGAATACAGCTATCTTGCCATTTCAAAGCATATGTTTTTTGCACTGTGGCTGGCTTTTCTCCACATCACCGGCGTGCCTTATCTTGTGGGCAATATGGCGCTGTGGGCTGCCGCCTGCACCCTTGCTGTATGGGCCTTTGCCCCTGTGCTGAAAAAAAGGTGGCACAGGCTGTTTGCCTTTCTGGTATTGCTATACAACCCTGCCGCCAGCGCACAGTATGCCACCCGCATCTACCGCGACGCCATATTCCCGGCGCTGTGCATTATGTTTATAGCAGGTGTTTCCGCTGTGGGGCTGCGCTACCGCGAAAATGTGAAAAAATGGGCCGGCTGGCTTTGCCTTTACGGCACAAGCTACGGCTGTATATACCTCTGCCGTGAGGACGGCGTGTGGATTATGCCTTTCTTTGCAGCGGCATTTGTGATAGTTTCAGGCCTGCTGTTTTTTGAAAAGACAAAGGGTGCACTGCTGAAAACAGCCACAATGGTTCTGCCTTTTGTCATAAGCGTTGGCATAATCTCCGGCTATTCCTATATGAACTACATCCACTACGGCCGCTTTATCGTCAGCGATTTCACCAGCAGGGAGTTCACCCGGGCAATAGGTGCCCTGGCCAGCCTTGAACAGGACGACTGGCATCCGCTGGTTTCAGTTCCCCGGGATGTAAGGGAAGATGTATACGAAGTTTCCCCGGCCTTTGCCGCACTGGAAGAGCAGATGGGCAGCTGGCTGGTTACCCACGGCCATGTAAACCCTGCCATAGGGGATTTCCAGTCCGGTGCTTTCTACTGGGCACTGCGAATGGCCCGGGCAGAGGAAGGCTATTACAAGGACGCCCTCACCGCACAGCGGTATTATGAACAGCTGGTGGAGGAAATACAGCAGGCTGTAGATGACGGCAGGCTGAAAACCGCAAACGGAAAAACAAAGCTGCGCACCTCCTCCACACCGCCTATCCGCATGGAATATGTGCCGGACGTACTGGCAGAAACCTTCCGCGGCTTTGCTGTTTCAATGCTGTTTGAACAGTGTGACCCTCTGGCAGAAAGAGCAGTGGGCACAGCAGAAGAAATCAGTCCGGTGGCTGAATTTATCAACCAGCCGGGTGCAGTGGCCCTTGTGCCGAACACAGAAACACCTTACCTCAATCCTGTGCGCACTGTCAGCCACGGTATTCTCCGCGGTTTTGTACTGGTGTACAGGCTCTGTATACCGCTGATGTTTGCCATCACACTCTGCTGGCAGCTGAAAAAGCTGAGAGAAGATATTTCCTCAAAGAAATATGATGTGGAATCGGTGCTGAATATCGTTCTGCTGGGGCTTGTGGGCATGGCACTTCTCCGCTGTGCAATGATAGCTTTTGTGGAAGTGGCCAGCTTCAATATAGGCACATACGTTATGTATCTGTCCACTGTTCATCCGCTGCTGCTGCTCTACAGCGTTACAGGCTTCTGCAAAACCTTTGAATATTAATCACAGTTTAATCATAAAGATTGTATAGAATATAACCATAACCCGGAAAAGAGGGATTTTATGATAAAGTATATGGGAAACCCGGCCTCCGGAGGACTGTCCGTAGGCAAAATAAAAGTGATAAACAGGCGTATAGCAGGCTTCAAACGTGTGGTTCTTGCCACCCACAGGGAAAAAGCCCTCTATGAAGCTGCGCTGATTCTGGCAAAGGACGAAATCCGCCGGCTTATGCAGCGGGGGGACCGCGCCCACCAGGATATACTGAATTTCCAGCTGGTTATGCTGGACGACAACGGCCTGAACAATATGATAAAAGGCCATATAGGCCAAGGCACCGGCGCCGCCCGTGCAGTGGAAATGGCTATGGAGGAATACTGCAACCGCCTGAAAAGCATTGGTGATGAGTACCTGACAGAGCGCACCAGCGACATCCGTGATGTGCTGGGCAGAGTGGTGGATATCCTTGACGGCCGCAGCCGTGAACGCTTCAACCTTACAGAGCCTGCAGTTATTGTGGCGGACGAAATACTGCCAAGCGACCTTGCCGCCATTGACCGCCAGTATGCCATGGGCTTTATCACAGTGGGGGGCTCATACCAGTCCCACGCCAACATTATCGCCCGCACAATGGGTATTCCGTCTGTATGCGGTATGGACAGCGAAATCCTCAACCCTCTGAACAACGGCAGGTCAGTCTGCCTTGACGGCTACTCCGGCGAAGTTTACATAAACCCGAACGATGCCACCGTGGCTATTTTCAACCACCGCATCCGCCAGGAACAGCGTGCCAAGCTTTCCCTTATTGCCCTGAAGGAAAAGGCAATACACACAGACTGCGGCGACGATATAGAAATTTTTGCCAACTGCAACGACCCGAAGGATATCGAACTTGCAATCCGGAACGGTGCAAGGGGCATCGGCCTTGTGCGCAGCGAAATCCTGTTTATGAAATCCTCCCTGCCCACACTGGAAAGCCAGCTGGATTTCTACTGCCGGTGCATACGGGCTGCTGACGGTCGCCCGGTGACTATCCGCACCTTTGATATAGGCGCAGACAAACCGGTAGGGGATGTAAGCCTGGACAAAGAGCCAAACCCGGCCCTGGGCCTGCGCGGCATCCGCCTGCAGTACCGCCACCGCGACCTTTTTGTACAGCAGGCAAAGGCACTGTTCATTGCGGCAGACAGAATGGGGCCTCTCAATGTAATGCTGCCTATGGTGGCCATTGAAAAGGACGTTACAGACTATCTGGCAATGGCAGAGGAAGTAAAACAGGAACTGCTGGCAGAAGGTGCAATCACACAGGACAATATCACCTGGGGTGTAATGATAGAAACCCCTGCCGCCACACTTATCAGTGACGTGCTGGCAAAACACGTGAAATTCTTCTCCATCGGCACAAATGACCTTACCCAGTACACCCTGGCGGCAGACCGTCTCAATACAGAAACAGCCCTGTATTATGACCCTCTCCATCCGTCTGTGCTGAAACTTATAGAAATCACAGTGCAGAATGCCCGGAAAGCCGGCATAAAGGTTTCTGTCTGCGGCGAAAGTGCGGCAGACGCCACCTGCGCAAAAGCCTATGCGGATATAGGCGTGCGCTGCCTGTCCATGGCACAGAACGCCATGATTCCTATCAAGCAGCAGCTGCTGGAAAAATACCAGGCAAACAACTGATTTGCAAAAACTGAATACGTATAAAAAGCAAAGCACCCGTGTGGGATACACCGGGTGCTTTCTGTATGAAAACCGCCGCATATATTTTGACAAAGGCTGTAGTGTAGGGTAAAATTTTATACGGAAAGGCGGTGGCTGCAGTGGCAAAAAGAAAAAACGAAGAAGACCTGGCATACGAAATACTGTCCATAGTGGAAGAAATCCCCCGGGGCTGTGTGGCTACCTACGGCCAGATAGCAAGGCTTGCCGGCAGGGAGAAAAACTCCCGTCTTGTAGGCCGTGTGCTGAAAACATCTTCCCTCTATGGCCACTTTCCCTGCCACAGGGTGGTAAACCACGCCGGCCGTCTTGTGCCCGGCTGGGCAGACCAGCAGCACCTGCTGGAAAAAGAGGGCGTAACCTTCAGAAAGCCCGGCTTTGTGGATATAAAGAAGCATCTGTGGGATATATGATGCCGGCAGACTGCTGTATAATTGCTCCAAAATCAATCAAAGCCACCCATACCGGTGGCTGTTTCTGCGCAAAATAAACCGGACTGTGACAAACAGTCCGGTCTTTGTTTTGTATATTGATATGGTGAGATAAAAGAGGAAAAATTATTTGGCATCTGCAGTCATCGCAGTTTGTTCAGCTGTGTTTCCACGGCAATTCATTGCCGCCGGGAAAGCCCCGGCTGGTTCAGCCGGTTTCATTTCAGCATGCAGTACAGTTCTTCCTTTGTCATCACAGGGGCGTGGCCGCCGATACAGTGGGTAAAATTCAGCGTGTCCAGCAGGGCGGTATATTCCCTCACTTTGTCTTCATCGTATGGGATTTTTGCTGTTTCCTCCAGAAAATCCTCCTCGTGCTCTATGTCAAAATGCCAGGGCTTGCCGTACAGGTCCTTGCCGTTGCTGTCCCCCAGGAACACAAACTTTTCCTGCGGAATATAGCATATCACAGCATCATCGGAGTGTGGCCCTTTCCGGTGTATAAAACGGCATTCCACTCCGCCCAGGTCTATTGTCATATCGCCCTCAATCACTATGTCAGCCCCCACCACCTTTATTTCACTGCGGTCCGGGTATTCACGCTTTATCATCTCATTGCAGAAAACTATGTCTTCACCGGTTTCCGCGCGCCGGTCCATTGCACTGTCTGTCCACTGCCAGCCTGCCACCTTCAGCAGAATATCATTGGTCATCCTGCCGGCTATCGTGGGCACATCCCACCGGTGCATGCCAAAGCTGTGGTCCCAGTGCCAGTGGGACACCGCCACAAAGTCCGGCCGGGGCAGGCCCTGCTGTGCCAGCCTTTCTTTCAGCAGTGCCGCATTTTCTGCAGAGTTGCCTGCCTCAAACAGCAGGGTGTATTTATCCCCAACTATCAGTCCCACATTGGGTCTGTCTGTGTAATGTTCTGCAGGCTGTATGTAAATTCGGTCAGAATATTTTTCAAACATTGAATAACCTCCCGGATGTGAAAATTGTACTATACCAATTATAGCATAATATGGGAAAATAAAAATCCCTGTTTGTACATAAAACAGGATTTTTCTGATTTTCATATTCTGCAATGGCTGACGGCGCATAAAATACAGCTGATATATTTTTGAAAAAACCGGAGATGGCTGAATGCATCTCCGGTCTGTTCTGATATAAAAACTTCGGTGGGCAGACTACTCTCCGCGGCCGAAATTTACAACCCTGCCGTCATTCCACAGTTTAACGCAGGCTTCTTCTGCCTCTTTTTTTGTTTTTTCATCTTTATATTCCATGTGGCCTGTCCGCGCGCCGCAGTCTACACACTCCACATAGCAGCACCAGCCGCCCACGTGGTCCAGAATTGCCGGCCCGCCGCAGAAAGGGCAATCCTGCAGGTCAAACAGTTCAATATCTTTGTAATCCATATTTTTCTCCCGGTATTATAATTTTTTATGCATATATTATCGCACACCGCAGGCCAAAGTTCAACAGGAAATAATAGCAATCCCCATTGCCTTGCAACAGTGTCTGTCAGAAAGACAGCGTCCGCAGGTTGTTTTTGTTGCACAGAGAGAAATTTGTGTATATAATTGAGTTATAAATAAATTAATACACAAGGATATTTTTATGGGACTGTTCGGTAATAAAGAAAGAAAATACTGGCGCCGGTACGAAGAGGCGTTCAGATACTATGAAAATCGTCAAATCACAAGGGCTATAAAAAGCGTTATGAATCCGGCTGCCGATGGTTTTGCCCCGGCACAGCATCTTATGGGCATACTGCGGATAGAAAGAGAAATGTATGATGACGCAGAATACTGGCTGACAAACGCGCTTAAAAACGGCCACACCCAGGCACAGGCAGACCTGAATTACCTGCACAATGAAGTGCTGAAAAAGAAAGAGCAGCCAGCGGCCAAAGCCGAAGAAAAACAGCCTGCTGAAGCACAGGAACAGCCTGCACCGCAAAGGCCGGTACAGCCACAGCCGGAAGCTGCACAGCCGCGGCCTGCACTGCAGAAAACAGAACGGCAGCTGCGTGCTGAAATCGAAGCAGAACTGCGCAAAAAAATGGAAGCTGAACTGGCAGCAAAAATAGAGGCAGAACTGACTGCAAAACTGGAAGCTGAAAAGCGGCAGAAAGCAAAAATCCAGGAAAATGCTGAAAAAACTGTAACCGAAGCCAGAAATTTCTGTGCCAGAGGTGATATAGACACCGCTGAAAAAATGCTGGCGGAACTGCTGGCAGAAATGCCGGATTTCCGCAGTGCACAGCTGCTGATGGAGGAAATACAGGATGTAAAAGCCTGGGAAAAGGAAAAGGCAGAAAAGGAAGCCGCCGAAAGGGAGCGGGCAGAAATGGAACGGCTGAAGGCCCGGCTGCGCGCAAGAATTGACGCCAAGGTAAAGGCAGAGATGGAAGCTGAAGAAGCTGCAAGACGCCAGGCTGAAGAAAAAGCAGAGAAAGCGGCGGCAGAAAAAGCACGCCTTGAAGCTGAACTGAAAGCCAGACTGGAAGCAGAAGAGAAAGCAAGGCGGGAAGCTGCGGAAAAAGCCCGTGCTGAAGCAGAGGCAAAAGCAGCGGCTGAAGAAAAGGCCCGCATTGAAGAAACTGAAAAAGCAAAAGGTGAGGCAGTAGCCAGGGCGGAAGAAAAACAGCCTGCCGGAAACGGCGATGAAGCATTCACACCACAGCGCCTGGCCCTTATGGAGGCAATTGCCGCAAAAGGCCGCGAAAAACAGCGCAAACTGAAAGAAGAAAACCGTGACCATTGGGCAGATGAACTGGACAAAATCGAAGAACTGTACAGAAGTGGTGATTACAAACACGCATTTCTTCAGGCATCTATGTATGAAGAAGCCTCTGCCAGAGCTATAAATATGATGGGGGCAATGTATCTTACCGGCCGCGGAACAGAAAAAGACCTGGTAAAGGCAAAGGAATATTTTGAAAGGGCGCGGCGTCTGGATTATATACCGGCCAGATACAACCGGGCCATGCTGCAGCTGAGCACCGGAGGCGACGAAAACAAAGTCCTGCAGGAAATGGAAGCACTGGCTGACGAAGGCCATCTGCCTTCCATGGCACAGGCAGGCCAGATGTATCTTGACGGCATCGGCACATCAGAAAGCGAAAGCGATGGCTGGCTCTGGCTGTGTATAGCGGCATGCAACGGCGATATGGACATCGCCCGCAGGATTGTACAGCTGTTTTATGACCAGCCGGAAAAAGTAATGGTGCTGCGCGCGTATCTGAATGAACTCTGCAAAGCAGGCGACACAGAGCTGACTGTAAAAATGGCAAGATTGTTTGCCAACGGCATTCCGGGCAAAATGACGGCAAATCTGACTCAGCTTAGCCGCTGCCGCGATATTTTAGAACAGCAGGGTTATAAACTGGACGATGTTCTGTAAACACAAAACAAAACCACTCTCCTCTGGGAGAGTGGTTTTTTATTGCATCAGAGATCCGGTTCAAACAGTTTGGCTTTTGCAGCTTTCGTTCTGAATTTAAGGTCTCTGGCCCTGTCGGCCAGTCTGTAAACCTCGCTGAAAGTCGGCTCACCGTACATAGCCTCGGATTTATACACCCTTTCAGGTATACCGTGGCGTCGCATCATTCTTGCATAGCCTGCATTTGCTATTTTGTGGTGTGCCAATGAACCGCCGGTT
>JAFQAF010000265.1 GCA_017400025.1 Oscillospiraceae bacterium | reverse complement strand
TTGTTAAATCCTTTATATATCAACAGCTTTCACTGTTAATCTCTCAAGTTCCAAACGCTTTGCGTTCTTCATTACTTGTGTACACTCACTTTTTTACGAGGTTGAGCTCCCTCTCTCAAAAAATCTCTTAGATTCCTTCACAAGTTTTCGTTCTCTTTTGTTTAATTTTCAAGGTCCTATTCACTATCACCTCTCTCGGTGACAGCTTTTTAATTATATCACAATCTTTTCTGCTTGTCAACAACTTTTTTATTCTTTTTTCAATGTTTTTCAAGCTTTTCTGTGATTTTTACCGCCCTCTCTTGGACAGCTTGATTATTATAACTCCGGTTTTGGCAAAAGTCAACAGTTTTTTGAAGAAATTTTCATTTTTCTGCACAAAACAGCAGTATATACAAAAGGGCAGCCGAGGCCACCCTTTCTATATGTTGATTATTTACAAAGCGGGCTATTCCGCCTCTTTACTGGTTATATACCACTTTACGTCAGCCCATGGCATATCATTTTTCCGCCAGCGGATATAATCGCCTGTCTGCCTTATGTATTCCCG
The DNA here is from genome assembly GCA_017400025.1 of Oscillospiraceae bacterium. The sequence goes on along the minus strand of JAFQAF010000265.1, from coordinate 3,850 downwards.
GCGGGAAACATACCGGCCGTTTACCTTGTACTTTACATCATCCCGGTAATAGTCCTGGTCTGTGCCAAAGTGGAATTCAGTTATACTGCCATCGTAATTGTACCAGTAGAAATCGTACCATTCAGAATCTATCTTGTGCATGTGACCCATTATATAGCCGGAGGGCAGTACAGTCACGCCGCCGTCCCCGCCGTAGCCGCCTACGGTATCTATATGGCGCACCCGGCCATCTGTAATCATATAAACATCATAAGAGGCGAAAGGGTCCGGGTAGGATGTGACAAGCTCCGGCCTGCCGTCGCTGGACAAGTCCACAAGGGCATACCTTATGGCGGAAAAGCTGCCGGTGAGCTGCCAGTCCCGGCGCATAGCGTCAACTTTCGGCTGGAGAAATTCTGTATACAGGGCCGCTGCCCTTTTGTATGAATCGCTCTGGCCGGCTGTATCAATCTTTATATCCCGGGGTATATATTTCTTTTTTGAAGCAGAGGCCGCTTCCGTATTCTCTGTATATATATTTTCTTTGCCGGAATTGTCTTCATTTATAACGGCATAGATATAAAAGCTGTCCCCCTCGCGGCGGAAAATCCGTGTTCTGCGCTTTGAATACAGCTTCAGCCAGCTGTCATTGATTTCGCCGCCTATGCAGATAAAGCTGCTCCAGCTGCTCTGGCGGGTATAGTACCTGTTGTATGCACCGGAATGAAGGGGCAGGTCCGGATTTGTGATGTGGTTTGATATAATACCGGCATACTCTTTCAGCAGGGAATCCACCGGACCATAGAAAACACGGTAATATATGTCACCATTTGTTTCTATTCCATCATAGTCAAGGGGCACCTTCAGGCTTTTCAGCGTATTCAGTTCCTGCCTGTCCTCCATATTCAGCACGGAAATACGGAACAGATTGGTACTGCCGTGGCGCACGCCAAAGTTTGCCATTGAGGTGACAAAGGAAGAAAGGTTTATTTCCTCCGGTTTTCCGAATGGCATTTCCATACAGAGGAAACATTCCAGAGGGTGGAAGCTGCCGTAATCATCTAAAGTGAGGGTGGAGTTCACCTGCTCCGTTTCTTCCCTTGTAAGGGGGCGGCTGCCGGTCATATCCGCCCGTGGGAAATGCACAGTCTTTGTACCGCCTTTTAAGCTGCGCTCTGTGGTGTAGAGAGGCACAGCCCGGTCTGTATTTGAAAAGAATTCTTCCCTTGTGATGCCTGCAGTTGTGGTGGTGCGGTACACAAGGTTATTCAGTGAATTGTATTCCTCATAAATTTCCACCGGCCCGTGTATATGCTTTTCGGTCTTTTTCAGTCTGTCGCGGGAGGAAAAGACAGTTTTATCCGTTACCCTGGCGGCATCGTCATAAAGAGTGACACTTTCCAGCCATACGCCTTCAGGGTCTTTTTCATATATTTCTTCACGGCGCACAGCTTCCCCGGAATAATATTTTATACTGCACAGCCTGCCGCTGTAGTGGTGATAGTTTTCTTCCTTTATCAGCCAGCCACCGGAATAATATTCCGTTCTTTCCGGTATAAGCTTTGAGGTTTTGTCTGTAAGGCTGGTGCGTGACCATTGCAGGTGTTCAATTTTCACGGTTTCGCCGTTTAAGCAGGTGGTGACTGTCTGTTTGTAGTCAGAATTTTCCGTAAAGACAGACACATCTCCGTCATAGGCTACATCCGTCACCGATACCGCAAGGAAATCCGGCGGTTTTTTCTCTGTAATCTGCAGAAGGCGGCCGGTTTCGTCATAGGTGTACTCCACCAGCTTCTGTTCTGTGCCGGAGTATTTTTCCGTCAGCAGGCGGCCGGCATCATCGTAAGTATAGTCTGTCCATTTCTCTGCCCTTTCGCTGTAGCTGTAGTACATTTCTCGCAGCAGGCGGCCGGCTGTGTCATATCGCTTTTCTTCGGTTTTCAGGTTGGTGTCCTTGTTGTAATAGGTTTCAGACAAAGTGACGCCGCTTTCGCTGTAGGTGTACATTGCCAGCTTCGGCACTGTATCCCCGGGCCACCACCAGCCTTTGTCATAGACTGTTCTGGAGGCAACACTGCCGGAGGGGTGGTAGGAAAACAGTTCGTAAGGCTGCCACCAGGGACTTGTTGTGGTATAGATATAGCTGGTCTGTATCAACTGGCCAAGGGAATTGTACATTTCCACCCTTTTGCCGTCACGGACAAGGGTGGTGATGCCGTACTTTTCCATATCACTGTGCATCTGGGCGTATCTTTCTATCTGCAGGCCGTAGAGGCCGTTTTTCTCCGCTTTTTTGTAAAGCCGGCCGGTGATATTATCATAATCCTTTCCTTCCAGTGCCGCCAGGGCGCCGCCGTAGGCATCGGGGCTGTCCGGCGCCAGCACCACAGACCGCAGGTAATGCACAGCCGCCTCTTCCCTGTGGCCGCCGGCAAGATACATATTGGCTTTTTCATAATGGTGCCGCCGGGAGAAAAGCCCTGTTTCCGCCACCAGCATCACAAACACAAACACCGCCCGCAGGCAGCCTGCAAAATTTTCCTTTTTCATACCATACCTCGTATATATAATATATATATTATATACATTATATAATCAAACCGCGCCCTGTTCAACATTTTTTTACTACAAATGTAAAATTTCACATTTTCCTGCCGGATTGTGGACAGAAAATCTGTTCTGTGGTATCCTTAAAGCATAAATACACAGCAAGTCAGGGGGATTTTATATGGTGCAGTTTATATGCCCTGTATGCGGCAGACCGCTGGACAAAAAGGAAAAAGCCTATGTGTGCCCGGCAAGGCACAGCTTTGACATAGCGGCAAAGGGATATGTGAACCTGCTGCCGGCCAACAAAAAACATTCCGCCGCACCGGGGGACGACAAAGGCATGGTGGCAGCAAGGAACAGCTTTCTTTCCGCCGGGTATTATTCCCATCTGAAGGAAGCACTGGAAAAGCTGTGTCTGGAATACAGCGGCAGCCGGGTACAGCTGCTGGACTGCGGCTGTGGCGAAGGTTATTACACCCGGGGCATTTACAATGCACTTTCCGCCGCAGGCAGAAACGTGACTGTCCGGGGCATAGATATTTCAAAGGATGCGGTGGCACTGGCCGCCCGCCGAGTGAAAGCCGGCCGGTTTGCGGTGGCGTCTTCCTTTCGCCTGCCGGTGGCAGACAACACCGTGGATATACTGATAAACTGCTTTTCACCTCTGGCGGTAAAGGAATTTGGCCGAGTGCTGAAAAAAGGCGGCGTTTTCCTCTATGTGGTGCCGGCACCCCGCCATCTGTGGCAGCTGAAAGAGGCGCTGTATGAAACACCTTATGAAAACCCGCTGAAGGAAGAAAATTATGAAGGCTTCCGCCTGGAGAAAGCAGTAAAGGCAGAAAAGGAAATATTTATAGACAACAACCGGGATATAAACAACCTTTTCAGAATGACACCTTATGTCTACCGCAGCCCAAGGTCTGCCCAGGAGGTACTGCTGAAGGCAGAAAACCTGGCGGTAAACGCCCATTTTATTATATATGTATATATAAAGGAGTAAACACCGGGAGTGCAGTGCGAATTCACCCTTTTGTTACGCAAAATATGCCCGAGCCTTTTAGCATTTATACCGATAAGCATTAATTTACAGAAGTCCGACAGACTGATAAAAATGAAAAAGAAAATGATAACCGAATGGAGATTATATGAATGAGTAAAAATATGGAAAATATGACTGACTGGGAAAAATTACAGCAGGGGCTGGTATACAATGATTTCAGCGAAGACCTGTTTGCCAGACGAGTTGAAGCCAAAAAATTATTCAAGGCTTACAACAGAACAACTGACGACGAGACTGAAAAAAGACAGGCTTTGTTATCCG
>JAFQAF010000264.1 GCA_017400025.1 Oscillospiraceae bacterium | reverse complement strand
TACAGCCAGCACCAGCTTTCTGACAAGGCCCGGGCGTCTGATAGCTATACATTGGGCAATCATACCTCCCTGGGACACACCTATCACATCTGCACTCTTTATCTGCAGACTGTCTATGACCTTTATGGTGTCTTCTGCCATCTGCTCTATAGTACAGCCCGGCGGCAGGTCTGCACGGCGGTCAATCACATATACTCTGTATTCCTTTGCAAATTTGCGATACATAACCGCCATAGGCAATGCCATTCCGCCTATGGTAAGCGTACTGAGGCCGGCAATAATAACCATAATCTTCTGCCCGTTTCCAAACACAAGATAATCCATATATGTGTCATCAATATAAAATTTTCTGTTTTCTGCATTGAACATCTTCCGCACCACCTGCACATATATTTATTTGATTATAACATATAAAACTGTTTATGCAAAGCAAAAAGCCTGCCGGAAAACCGACAGGCCTGGTCTGAGTGACCTGACTTGAACAGGCGACCTCTACCACCCCAAGGTAGCACGCTACCAACTGCGCCACACCCAGACATTTCTAATATATAATACATCATTACACTGTTTTTTTCAAGTATATTTTGCGATAAAAAAGCTCCCGTATTATAACGGGAGCTTTTGTTATACAGAATAGATTATTTACCCTGTTTTGCTTTGAGTTTCTTAACTTTGTTATCAGACTGGATAGCAAATACAACCAGACCAACCAGAGTAGCAACGTAAGGAATAGCCTGTACGAACTGTACCGGAATGGACATAGACTGCATAACGTTTGCCATAGCATCAAAGAAGCCGAAGAGGAAAGCAGCAACTGCTGTACCAACCGGAGAAGCATTACCAAGGTTCATAGCGGACATACCGATAAAGCCTTTACCTGCTGTCATGCCGCGGGAGAAGAACTGAACATAGGACATGGACAGTGAAACGCCACCGAAGCCACAGAACAGGCCGGACAGAGCCATAGCAATGTACTGAACTTTCTTAACGTTTACACCAACAGATTCAGCAGCAGATGGTGTTTCACCAACAGCTCTGATTCTGAGGCCTGTAGCTGTCTTGAACAGGATGAAGTAAACAAGAGCTACACAAATCCATGAGAAATATGTCATGATATTCTGACCGGAGAAAATTTCACCCAGAACTGGAATATCTTTGATGATCGGAAGGTCAATAAACGGCATTGAACCAGAGTCAAGAGATGAAGAAATACCTTTATCGCCAGCAACCATATACAGAATAAATACTGTACCACCAGTTGTCATTGTGTTGATAGCAAGACCGGCCAGATATGCGTCAGCTTTAAGGCCAACAGCCATATATGCCAGGAAGAGCGCCATCATTATACCGGCAAGTGTGCCGACAACAAAGCCTGCAACAATACCAGCAAAGTTTGCTTTGGATACAAGAGCAGGATCAGCAAGAGCTGCTGAAACACCGCCCAGAACTGCTCTTTTTGTCAGGGCAGAACCGATAACAGCAAAGAGAGCTGCTGTAAGCATTGTACCTTCAAGAGCCAGGTTCAAAATACCACATCTTCTTGCCATAATACCGCCAAGGGCTGCAAAAAGAATAGGTGTAGTGATACGAAGAACTGAAGCTGCAAAAGCAGGTGTAAAAATCAATTCAAAAAGACTTGACAAAAATTCCATTATTCAGCTGCCTCCTTTGCTTCAAGTTGTTTTTTAGCGTTGTTAACGATGAGTTTATGTCTGTATTTAGCCATGAACATTTCAGCTGCAACAAACAGGATGATAAGGCCCTGTACAACGTCAACGAATTCAACCGGAACATCGGAAACACGGTTCATAACGTCAGCACCTGTTCTCATATATGCCAGCAGGAATGCTGCAACAGGAACAAGCAGTGGGTTGTTCTTTGCAAGAACACCAACAAGAACGCCGTCAAAACCGAAACCAGGCTGTGTACCGAACCACAGGAATCTGTCGTAACGGCCAAGGATTTCAACAGCGCCGCCAAGACCAGCGATACCGCCGCCGATGAGCTGTGTTGAAAGTGCAACGCCCATTACAGAGATACCGGAGTATTTTGCAAAGTTCATATTTGCACCGGTCATACGTACCTGATAGCCCCATTTTGTTCTGTAGATAAAGATATATGCAGCCACACAAACTATAAGACCAACTATAACACCAACGTGCATACGCAGGCCGAACATTTTAAGGAGTTTGCCCTGTTTTGGAATTGGGAAAGAAGCCTGCTGACCACTTGCTACGTCTCTGAGGATGTAGTAGAAGATGTAGTCAGAAATCTTCAGGATAACATAGTTCATCATAATGGATGAAACAACTTCGTTTGCTCTGAATTTTACCTTGAGTACTGCTGGTACGATAGCAACAACAACACCGGCAACAATGGCAACGATAAAGCAAACTGCAATCAGTGGCAGACCTGCCCAGCTTTCATGTGTAACTGCAAACCAAGTAGCAAGGTTTGCGCCGATAAGGAAAGCACCTTCACCAATCATGGAGAACTGGTTTGCCTGATACATAATACAGATAGCTGTACCTGTAAACAGAAGCGGAGTCATAACTTCGATAATGTTACTGATACGTGTAGCTCTCTGGAAAGGACCTGTAACAAAAGCCAGAATAGCTTCTGCAGGAGATTCTGAAACGAATGAAATAACAACAAGTGCAAGACCGAGAGCAAGAGCTACTGCAACAAATGTTTTAAAAATTTCAAAACGTCTTTCTATTTGTTTACTAGTCATATGCTACCCTCGCAATCTCTTCCGGAGTCTGAGTTCTTACACCCAGCATGTATTCACCGAGAATCATATCTGTGATTACGGAAGCATCTTCCAGATATGCGGCGATTTTGCCTTCGTTCATAACGATAAGGCTGTCAGAAAGTTCCAGAACTTCGTTAAGGTCAGCAGAAATCAGCAGAACAGCTGTGCCTTCGTCACGGAGTTCAACAAGACGTTTACGGATAAATTCTGTAGCGCCTACGTCGATACCACGGGTTGGCTGGTTAGCAATAACCAGTTCAGGTTTGTTGGAGAATTCACGGGCAACAACAACTTTCTGTACGTTACCGCCGGAAAGCATTTTTACCTGGTCATCTCTGTCGTCACATTTGATAAGGAATTCTTTGATAAGGTTATCTGTCATTTCGTTGATTACCTTATCATTCATCATAATACCGTTGTTGTATTCTTTCTTGTAATATCTGTCAGACAGGATATTGTCTTTAACGCTTGCTGCAAGAGCAGCACCGTATGTATTACGGTCTTCGGAAACATGAGAAACACCCAGTTCACGGATCTGACGGATTGTTTTACCTTTAAGGTCAACACCGTTTACAGAGATTGTGCCGTGCTGATAGCCCAGCAAGCCTGTGATAGCTTCTGAAATCTGTGTCTGACCATTGCCTTCAACACCGGCCATACCAAGAATTTCACCTCTGCGAACAGAGAAGGAAATATCGTTTACGATAGGTTTACCTGTGTCTGCAACAATTTTAAGATCACGTACTTTCAGTACTGTTTCCTGTGGATTTGCAGGAGTTTTTTCAACTTTAAGAACAACATCACGGCCTACCATCATTCTGGAAATATCCTGTTCTGTAACATCAGCAACATTTGCTTTACCAACGGATTTACCAAGACGGAGGATAGTGATTCTGTCACAAAGTTCTTTGATTTCATGAAGCTTATGGCTAATGAAAACAATAGTATGACCCTGTTCTTTCAGGTGCTTGAGTTCAACGAAAAGTTCAGCTGTTTCCTGTGGTGTAAGAACAGCTGTAGGTTCGTCAAGAATCAGAATTTCAGCACCACGAACAAGAGCTTTTACAATTTCAACCTTCTGTTTGTTACCAACAGGCAGGTCTTCAACTTTTGCACGTGCATCAACTTTGAGGTTGTATTTATTACATGCTTCTTCAGTAATACGTACAGCTTCTTCAAAGTCAAACATGCCACCCTTTTTAGGTTCCATGCCCAATACTACGTTTTCAGCAACTGTAAGGGAAGGTACAAGCATAAAGTGCTGATGTACCATACCTACACCGTTTGCGATAGCATCGAGAGGACCATTGAACCTAACTTCTTTACCTTTCAGTACGATTCTGCCTTCTTCGAAAGGCTCAATACCGAAGAGGATTTTCATCAATGTAGATTTGCCTGCGCCGTTTTCACCCATCAGCGCATGAATTTCGCCTTTATTGATGGAAAAAGTAACATCTTTGTTTGCAACAAAGCCGTTTGGGTAAACTTTTGTTATCTTATCCATAAGCAAAATTTCTTCTGGCATATTCCTCACCTCACTAAGTATTAAAATTCATATATATTGTACTAAAAAATTAACAAAATGTAAACAAAAACTTGCATTTTATCCAAAAAATAGGCAATACTCATAGAGTATTGCCTTATTTTTGGTTATTTTAATTACACTCATCTGTTTTTAAAAATGTGTGCAATGCTCATATCATATTAGTGATATGTTTTCAGTGTTTCAGCATCCATGCCGTAAGCTGTGGAAACTGTGATTTCGCCGTTAGCAACTTTTTCTTTGATTGCCTGGAGTTCTGCCTGATCTTCTGCAGAAACGAGTTTCAGGTAGTTTTCGTTTTCAGCGATACCTGCACAACCTTCTGGAATACCGAACCATCTGATCTGTGACCATTCGTATGTGCCGTCGATAACTTCACGGATGAGAACCTGCAGGGACAGACCAACGTTTTTCAGAGAAGATGTAACGATGGAGTTAGCAAGGTCAGGTTTTTCTGTTTTGAAAACTTCGTACTGGTCGGAGTCAACACCGATACCGTATTTGCCAGCTTCCATAGCAGCTTCGAGGTAGCCGTTACCAGCAGAACCTGCAACCTGGTGCAGAACGTCTGCGCCAGCGTCGATAGCTGTTTTACCAAGGTCTTTACCTTTAGCAGCATCTGTGTAAGAACCGATGTAGGAAACGTTAACTTCGATTTCTGGGTTAACGTATCTTGCACCTTCAACGTAACCAACGAGGAAGTCGTGGATAACTGGAGATTCCATACCGCCTACGAAACCGATAACGCCTGTTTCGGAAATCATAGCAGCAAGAGCACCAGCAAGGAAGTCAGATTCGTTAGCTTTGTAGCCGATCATCTGTACGTTTGGTGTGTCAAGAACCATGTCAACTGGTTCGTCGTAGATGAAGAACATTGTATCTGCGTATGTTGCAGCATTTTCTCTCAGCCAAGCTGTAGCCATGCCGTAACCAAGGTTGTTACAGATAACGATGTCGTATTCTGGAGCAACTTCTTCCAGAGTGATGTTAACTTTGGAGTTGTCGTTACCAAATTCGAGAGCTTTGTAGTTGATGAGGCCTTCAGCTGCGAGTTCTTTCAGACCAGCATCTGCAGAGTCGTTGAAGGACTTGTCACCAAGCTGTGAGCAAACGAGAATAACATCGAGTTTTTCTTCGCCGTCTGTTGCTTCACCACCTGTTTCGCCGCCACCGCAAGCTACCAGTGAGAAAGCCATTACGCCAGCGAGAACCAGTGCAAGTAATTTTTTCATTGGATATTCCTCCTAAATTTTCTTTGCGGGACTGTTTGTCCCATTTCACAATAAATTATATATCAAGACTTGCTTTTTTGCAACAATATTTTTTATCATAATTTACAGTTTTCCGCTGTTTTGTATGCATTTTTTATAAAAAACAGCAAAGTTTTTATTGATTTTACCTATATTTAAAAATAACAATTTTATTACAAAAAAATTTATTGTCAAAATGCTATTTTATGATAAAATATAAACATATTTTATATGGGAGATACTGTATGAACGACGCATTGTATAATCTGGGCACCGCCACATTCTGGGTTCTGCCTCTTGTAATAGCTTTATTCTGTATTAACAAAATCAGGAAAAACCGTGCAGAAATCAGACGTCTTGAAGAAGAAGCCAAAAACAGCAAAAAATAATTAAAACAGCTTACCTTAAGGTAAGCTGTTTTTTTAATCCTTATCAGAAACAATAAGCAGAAGACTGCCTTTTTTTACCTCTATTTCAACAGTTTCTCCTATAAACTCATTGCTTACACCTATAGGGAAAATATTGTCCATAGTGTAATCCATAAGCGTATATTTTGCGCCTTTTATTGAAACACCTTCTGCCTTGTCCCCCATGGAAAACAGGGAGAAAAATCTGCCCGGCATATCAGGCAAAACAATTTTGCCGTCATTTATAACCATAAACTGGCTTGTTGCAGTAAGGGCTGTGGCATTTATTCTGTTGTGGGCCAGATAATTCAGTGTCTGTATATTGGCAAAGGTATGTTCCGGTCTTTTGCCGCCTATCACACCTGCCAGAAGAACATCTGTATATCCGTTTTCAACTATGTAGCGGGCTATATGAAAGGTGTCTGTATCATCTTTTACCACCGGAAGCACAGTCACAGATGCATCTGTATCTTCAGGCTGTGGAGATGAATCAAAATCCCCCACTATCATATCCGGCTTTATGCCGTGGGCCTTTGCATGTTTCCAGCCTCGGTCTGCACAGATTACAAAATCCGATTCCCTGATATATTTTTCAATCGGAAAGTCTATTTCAACTGCTCCTAAAACAACACAACGTTTCATTTACAATTCCCAGTCCTTTATATTCTTCTGTCTTTCATACAATGAGACATAGCTTTCGTATCTGGATTCAGATATTCTGCCTTCTGCAAGGGCTTCCTTTACAGCACAGCCTATTTCATTTGTATGGGAACAGTCATTGAACTTGCACTTGCCTACATATTCTTCAAACTCAATAAAGGCATACTGCAGGTCATTTTTGGAAATAAAATTATCATAATCCAGTTCAACTGAAGAAAATCCCGGTGTGTCTGCAACCATACAGTCTTCCATCTGAAAAAT
>JAFQAF010000263.1 GCA_017400025.1 Oscillospiraceae bacterium | reverse complement strand
GCTTACCGGTATATTGAGTATATCGTCTATAGGCTTCTGTGCACTTTTCAGGTTGTTCAGTGCTGTCACGTATGGCAGCATAGTGCGGATAACTGTTTTGGAAACAGAGGTGTTCACGCTGTAGCTGGAAAGATGGTCGCCGCCGTAGGTGGAAAAGCCCAGGCACACTTCGGAAAGGTCGCCGGTGCCCACCATAATGCCGCCTATGGCATTGGCAATATTGAGGCCGTTCAGGGTTCTCATTCTGGCCTGCACGTTTTCAAAGGTCACATCCGGTGTGGTGGCGTCGTGGCCGATATCCAGCAGTGCCTGGCGGCAGGCCGGTGTGATGTCTATCAGTTCAAGCTCCAGACCAAGGCTGGCTGCCAGGTCTCCTGCCAGACCTTTTGTAGTGTTGGAAGTGCCGAAGCCCGGCATTGTTATCACCTTGATGCCGCTGCGGTCCAGCCCCATCAGGTCATAGGCGTTCACTGTCACCAGCAGGGCCAGGGCGCTGTCCAGCCCGCCGGAAAGTGCCACCACGGCACGTTTGCAGCCTATGTTTGTCATACGGGCCGCCAGTGAAACAGACTGCAGGTGGAACAAATCCAGGCAGTATTCCCTTTCGTCCACCTGTGCAGGCACAAGAGGGTTTTTGTTGAAAACTATGTCAAAATCAAGGGACGGCAGGGCAAAGCTCGCCGCTCTGGTGCCGGCTTCATCTGTGTCAAAAACATTGCGGCCGTTTAAAAATTCCGGTAAAGTAGTGGTGAAATAGTCTTCACACGGAGAAATATATGCTGTGGCAGGCAGGTAAACATCCGGATGGGAAGTAAAGCCGTAGCCGCCAAGACAGGCTATCACACAGCCGTTTATATTCATCTGCAGCTGTGCCAGCATGCGGTGCAGCAGCCGGCGTGTGCCTGCCAGCACCGGTGCGCTTTCATTGAGGATGATGCAGTCAGCATATATGTCTGCGGCCTTTTCGCGCAGGGTGTGGGCGTTGTTGAAGGAAACAAACTTTATGCCCTCTATTTCAAACCGGTCAGCAGGAAGGGCCTTGCCGCCGTAATAGAGTGTGTTTGCAAATCCGTTTCCGGACAGACTGTCCGCCAGAATGTATATATCAGGGTTTTCACGGGAAAGGTCAGCCGCCAGCTGATTGTAAAGGCTTTTTGCATAGTGGGCGTCCTGCAGCATACCCAGCTGTACACCGGTGAGAAAGCCCTGTGGGAACACCGCCAGCTGTGCGCCTGCGGCACGGGCGGCGGCCACTTCGGCCTGTGCCCTTTCAAAATTATTCTGTATATCCAGGGGTTTTGTCATTGCCTTGCTTGTATAAACTTTTACCATAATGGAACCCTCCGTATTTCCGTCAGTTGTTCTAAGGTTAATTTTACCACTGCCCTGGTGTATTTTCAAGACAAATATATCTGTTTCCGTTGAAAAGAATACAAAAAAATTGTATAATAATTTAATTAAAAGTTTTAGTATATTATGGAGAGAGAATATGGAACAGTTGCTTAAACTTCTTGAAACAAATCCTACCCTTACACCCCGCCAGCTGGCAGTTATGCTCTGCCGTGACGAAAAGGCAGTAAAAGGTATGATTGACGAATGTGTTTCCAAAGGCATTATCAAAGGCTACCGCACAGTTATTGACTGGGAAAAAGCCGGCGTAAACCACGTAAAGGCACAGATAGAGCTGAAGGTTACACCTAAAAAAGGCCGTGGTTTTGACGAAATTGCCATGGCCATCGCCTCTATGGATGAAGTTGAAGGCGTAACACTGATGAGCGGTGGCTACGACCTGCTGATAGAAATAAAGGCCAAAACCTTCCAGGATATTGCCATGTTTGTATTCAAGCGTCTGTCCCCTATGGATGATGTGAACGAAACAGCCACACACTTTGTGCTGCGCCCCTACAAACAGGCAGGTATAATCTTCCACGAAGAGGATGAAGACGGAAGGAGCTTCAACGCTTTATGATGGATTACGGCAAATACCTGAACAAAACAATAAAG
>JAFQAF010000262.1 GCA_017400025.1 Oscillospiraceae bacterium | reverse complement strand
CGGTGATAACACCGGCGTGCTGCACGGTATCATTAGGATAGTAAAGCATAGCGCCCACTATACCCACCTGTGGCTGCTGTGCCAGGGAAACCATTTCGCCCAGCCAGCTGCCGCTGATGATTTCGATATCGTTGTTCAGCATCAGCAACATATCTCCTTTTGCGGATTCTGCTGCAAAGTTGTTTATGGCGGAGAAATTGAAACCGCCTTTGTAATAAAGAACTGTAAGGTTGGAATGGGCTGCCTCCAGCTCTTTGTAGTAATCAAATGTGGCAGGGTCTGTGGAGTTGTTTTCAGCAATGAGGATTTCAAAGTTTCTGTACTCTGTTTTCTCATAGATGCTGTCTATACATTTTTTCAGCACAGGTACCTGGTCTTTGTTTGGAATAATAATGGAAACCAGGGGTGTACCCTGTATTTTATAATCAATTTTATATGTGCCGCCGTAAGCGCCTTCCCTGGATTTGCCTTTTATACCCTTTCTTTCCAGATGGGCATCGATGGCATTGAGGGCACGCTGTGTAACATAAGGTTTTGCCTCCATACCGCCGGAAGTGGATTGTGCGTGAACACGCCAGTAGTACAGTACCTTTGGGATATGGTGGATTTTCACACCCGGGATTTCTGAAACTTTCAGGAAAAGGTCGTGGTCCTGTGCGCCGTCATATTCCGGCTGCAGGCCTCCCAGTGAATGGAAAATCTCTGATTTCATACAGGCCAGGTGGCAGATATAGTTGCAGTTTGTCAGATAGTAATAGCTATAGTCCGGCTTGAAATGAGCCACAATCGGGTTTGTCCAGTCGGTGTCAAAAAGGGCTTCATCTGAATAGATAAAGTCTGCACCGGTGGTTTCTATAGCCTTTGCCATCTGATAGAGGGCATCCGGTGAAAGGATATCCTCGTGGTCTGCAAGGCAGATATAGCTGCCGGTGGCAAGGGCCGCTGCAGCGTTGCTGTTGCCGGAAATACCCTTGTTTTCATCCAGCTTTGTGTAGATGATTTTGTCACTGCCAAGGCTCTGTACATATTCGCCAACATAGCTGTGTGCATCGTCCGAGGCATCTGCCAGCACCAGCTGGCCGAACTGATAGCTCTGGTTCAGAAAGCTGTCTATATATTCCTTAAGGAAAGTTTTGTCTGTATTGTAGAGGGCAGTGATAACACTGATTGTCCTGTTTTCAAAGGCCGGTACATAGGTTTTCTGCATTTCCAGCCGGTCTTTCGGCGGCAGGAAACGGCCTTTTTTTGCCTTCATTCTTCTTCTGAAAAAACCTGTGGCCCTTTTCACAGTGCCGGAAAGCCCTTCTGAAGAAAGATATGTAAAAAACAGAGCAACCAGCTCTTTGAATCTTTTGATTTTAAGCATTATTTGTACCCGTAGTTTTCATAGAGTAATGTGAAGTGAGGATTGTAGTAAGGGTCGCCGTAATTGAAATATTTCTGCCATTTTTCTGCAAAACGGGCTTTTTCGCCCTCATAGCGCAGGTTTGGCTTGCTGTCTGTTTCGTCCAGACCGCGGGACTTGCTTTCATAGTGGTAGCCTTCGCTGTATGGTGTGAACACATTGAGATAGCCTGCTTCGTAAAGTTTGAGGCAGAAATCTATATCATTGTAGGCAACGGCAAAGTTTTCTTCGTCCAGAGGGAAGCGGTTGTACAGCTCTGACTTTACCATAAGGCAGGCGCCGGTTACAGCCAGATAGTTCTGTGTGGTAACCAGACGGTACATATCGCCGGTGTTGCCCTTTGCATTGTGCAGGCCTTTGTGGCTGTGGCCGGCAGAGCCGTTTATGCCCACAATTACCCCGGCGTGCTGCAGCACACCGTCCGGATAATACAGCTTTGCTCCTACAGCGCCCACGTCCCGGCGCTGTGAATAGGAAAGCATTTCCTTTATAAAATCTTCACTTGTAAATTCAACGTCATTGTTCAGCAGCAGGATATGGCTGCCTGTGGCGTATTTCACACCGAAATTGCATATTGCGGAGAAGTTGAAGTCGCCCTGGTAGTAAACCACCTGAACCTTGCTGTTTTCCGCTGTGATTTTTTTGTAATAT
>JAFQAF010000261.1 GCA_017400025.1 Oscillospiraceae bacterium | reverse complement strand
GCTTCTTCTGTTTCAAACTCCAGTGTTTCATAGTACGGTGAGCCGGCCACATAAGGTGCGTCGCTGTCGTACACTGTATGGGTGATAAGGTATTCCAGCCATTCCTTATAGCCTGTAGGGGTGAGATGTATACCGTCATAGGCGGAGATTTCTTCCCTGAGGTAACCGGAGGAATTTTTCAGAACGTCGTACAGGTTTATCAGTGCACAGCCTTTTTCGTTGCACATATCTGCAATCAGCTGGTTGGACTGATAGATTCTGTCAAAGGACAGCTGTGTTTTTGTGTTTGCAGTGCTGGCTGTTGTAGGTGTGATGGTGGTCACATAGATAAGGGTATCCGGTGTGTATTCACGCACCTTGTCAATCAGCTGTGCATAGCTGTCTGCAAAAGCCTGTGGGTCCATGGCCATAAGGGCATTTGTGCCCAGTGTGATGTACATTTTGCCCGGCTGGCGCTGTTCAATAGTTGCCCACACGTCGATAGGGCCCCGGCCGGCGTCTACCATAGCGCCCGGCTGCAGGAATGTGCGGGGGGTGGTGGACTTCTGTGTGAGATAAACCGCACCGGAATTTTTCAGTGCCAGGGAGGATGCATAAACCTTGAAACCGTCTGCAAGACTGTCCCCCAGGAACATTGCATCGTCAAAATAGCTGATATCCACACGGCCGTTTTTTGTCACAGCCAGTACGTCAATATCCGGATTGATAATATCCTTTTCCAGGTCTGAAGCCTTTGGCCCCATCTTGTATTTCTTTTCTTTTTTCTCGTTCTTTTCTACCTGCTGTTCCTGCTGCCGTGTATTGTCCAGCAGAGGGGTGTCTTCCTCTTCACCGGAAAACCGTTCGATAACCTTTATAATACCGAAAGACAGGACAAGAACAAAAACAGCTATTGTGCTGTACATAGCCATACGTCTGTTTTTCTGCTGTTTTCTTCTGTCATAGCGGCTGCCTGCAGGTGCTTTGTATTTGGACATAAATTCACCTCTTCCTTTATTCTATTTTAAGATTATAGTTTATAAACGGGATATTTTCAAGGGGTGAAAGATTACATTTTTCCGAATTTTCACAAAGGGGCGGACCGGCCGCACCGGCTGCAGCCGTAGCGGGAAAACAATGGCAGGATTTATGGCATTTTCTGCCATTTTAAAGCAAAAATAAAAGCGGAGTAAAAACTCCGCTTTTACAGGAAGGATTATAGATTAAGCTTTTGCAGCTTCCAGAATTACTCTGATGTAGCCTGCAGCGTCTACCAGTGTGCAGCCTGCAACTGCATCTGCAGCCAGTTCTCCTGCGATTTCTGCTTCAAGGTCTGCGATAGCTTTGCCTGCAACGTGTGCCTGGATAGCATCGTAGTTTGCAGCAATTGTAACTGTGGAGCCTGCTGCTGCCATTTTTGCGCTGTAGTAGTCACTTTCAGCACGTTTGGAGATAAGAGCTTTGCCTTCTGCCAGGTTTGCAGCCAGGGATTCTGTGTTTGGAACGCCTGTTACATCTTCAGCAGCCATGAACTGATATTCATCAATAAATGCAAGAGCAACTTTTTCGCCGTTTGTGAATGCTGCTACTTCAGCAAAGCATTTTGTGCCGTGTGCTGCGCCCAGTACACGTTTCAGTGTGTAGCCTTCCAGAGAGCCTTCAACTGTTACTGCAGGAGCTGCCTGTGCTGCTTTAGCTGCTGTAACTACTGCACCCAGGTAACCCCGTGTGTCTGCCAGTGTGCAGCCTGCAACTGCGTCGATAGCTGCCTGTGCATCGCCCAGAGCCAGTGCTTCAACGTCTGCGATTGTTTTGCCTGCTACGTGTGCCTGCACTGCATCGTAGTTTGCAGCGATTTCAACTGTGGAGCCTGCTGCTGCCATGTTTGCGCTGTAGATTTCGTTTTCTGCACGTTTGGAAACCAGTTTTTTGCCGTCCAGGATTGTTTCTGCAAAGCTTTCGCTGTTTGGTACGCCAGCAACTTCGCCGCCCATATACTGGTATTCATCTATGTATGCTGCTACGATTGTGTCGCCTTCAACAACTGCTGTAACAGATGCAAAGCATTTTGTGCCGTGTGCTGCAGTCTGAACTGTAGCAATTTTCAGCTCGTGTGTTTCTGTTTTTGTTTCGCCGCCGCAGGCAACCATGGAAAGAGCCATAACTGCACTGAGGGCAAGAGCAATGATTTTTTTCATTATTTTCCTCCATAATATTATAATATACAACTACATAAATCTGTAGGTTTATTCTATATATATCACAAATGGTATTATGTGTCAATAAGAAATATGGACATTTTTCTTTATTAAGTAAATTTTTATCTATTTTTCACATTTTTATATTAATACATTTAGATATATAACCTATTATAATTAATATATGTAGATTTATAGAAATAATAACCCAGAGGAAAACCGGTCAAAACATACCCTGGCCGGGTGATGCATATACAGTAAACTGCACCCAAAAATGGCACCTGCACAAAATAAAACACCGCCCCTGCTGGAGCGGTGTTTCTTATAGAGTTTTAGAAGTCTGAATAATCAACAGATTATTTAGCGTTTGCTGCTGCTTCTTCAAGAGCTGCCAGG
>JAFQAF010000260.1 GCA_017400025.1 Oscillospiraceae bacterium | reverse complement strand
TACATACAACATATTGTTGCATTTTCTGCACTTGACACAAGCCCTCGTTTTATAATAAACTATTTATTTAGTGAAGAAGTTTATTATAAAGTATCAATATATTACAGGAGTAGATTGAATGGCAAAGAAAACCCGTTCCTATGACAACGAAAGTATTAGCAGCCTCAAAGGTGCAGACAGAGTCCGCAAACGCCCTGCGGTTATTTTCGGCTCTGATGGCATCGAAGGCTGCCAGCATTCAATATTTGAAATTCTGACAAACTCAATAGATGAAGCCAGGGAAGGCTATGGCAAAAAAATCACCCTCACCCGCTTTGCAGATGGCAGCATAGAGGTGGAGGACGAAGCCCGCGGCATACCTGTGGACTACAACAGCCGTGAAGAACGCTACAACTGGGAACTGGTATTCTGTGAAATGTACGCCGGCGGCAAATACAACAACAATGACGGCGACAACTATCAGTATTCCCTGGGTCTCAACGGCCTGGGTCTTTGTGCCACACAGTATGCCAGTGAATATATGACTGCTGATATAGTGCGTGACGGCTTTGAATACCATCTGGATTTCAAACGCGGCGAAAATGTGGGCGGCCTGCAGAAAACACCTACAACAAAAAAGAAAACCGGCTCCCGCATCAGATGGAAACCGGATACACAGGTTTTCAGCGATATAGATGTTCCGGTAAGTTATTTTACAGATGTTATCAAAAAACAGGCTGTTGTAAACCCCGGTATAACCTTTGTGTTCAGAAACCAGGCGGACAAAGGTTTTGAAACCACAGAATATTTTTATCAGAACGGCATAGAGGACTATGCGCTGGAGCTGGCCGGTGGCGAAACCGGTGAAACTCTGGGCAAAGTTGTGTTCAACACAGCTGAAACAAAGGGCCGTGACAGGGCAGATATGCCTGAATACAAGGTGAAAATGAACGTGGCATACACCTTTTCCAACAAGGTGAACCGGATAGAGTATTATCACCACTCATCTTTCCTTGAACACGGCGGCTCACCGGACAAGGCTCTCCGCTCCGCTTTTGTCAGCCAGTTTGACGCTTTTCTCAAACAGAAAGGCATGTACAGGAAAAACGATACAAGAATCAGGTTTGAGGACATCCAGGACTGTCTTATCTTTGTGTCCAGCTGTTTCTCCACACTGACAAGCTATGAAAACCAGACCAAAAAGGCAATCACAAACAAATTCATTGCACAGGCAATGACAGATTTTCTCAAACGCTCCCTTGAGGTTTACTTTATAGAAAATCCGGAGGAGGCAAACAGGATTGCCGCCCAGGTTATGGTAAACAAACAGTCCCGTGAGCAGGCGGACAAAACCCGCCAGGGGCTGAAAAAGACCCTTACAGAAAAAATAGATATTGCCAACCGCGTGCAGAAATTCGTAGACTGCCGCAGCAAGGACGTAAATGTGCGCGAGCTGTATATTGTGGAAGGTGACTCCGCTCTGGGCGCCTGCAAAACCAGCCGTGATGCACAGTTCCAGGCACTTATGCCGGTAAGGGGCAAAATTCTCAACTGTCTTAAAAGTGACTATGACAGGATTTTCAAAAGCGAAATCATCACAGACCTTATCAAAGTGCTGGGCTGTGGTGTGGAAAGCCCTGCCAAGTATAAAAACAACGGCATAGCCACCTTCAATATTGATAACCTGCGCTACAACAAGGTTATCATCTGTACCGATGCCGACGTTGACGGCTTCCAGATACGCACACTTATCCTCACAATGATTTACCGCCTTACACCGGCACTGATTGATGAGGGCTATGTATATATTGCAGAGTCACCTCTGTATGAAATCAACACAAAGAGCAAAACATATTTTGCTTATACCGAGGCTGAAAAAGCCGATGTCCTCCGCCGTATAGAGGGCGAAAAATACACAATCCAGCGTTCAAAAGGTCTGGGTGAAAACGAAGCCGAAATGATGTGGCTTACAACAATGAACCCCGAAACCCGCAGACTGATAAAGGTGTGCAAGGCTGATGTGGAAAAAACACGGGAAGTGTTTGAACTGCTGCTGGGGGACAACCTCACAGGCAGAAAACAGCACATTGCAGACTATGGTGCAGATTATCTGGACCAGCTGGATTTATCTTGATAAGGAGTAGAAAATGGCAAAGAAAAAGACAAAACAGATTGTCACCAAACGCCCGGGCCTTGATGACAGCGTAGAAATACTGTCTGCCGGTGAAGTGGTTGAAGAAGCCATTACAGACACTCTGGAACAGAACTATATGCCGTATGCCATGAGCGTTATTGTTTCCCGCGCCCTGCCGGAAATAGACGGCTTCAAGCCTTCCCACCGCAAGTTGCTGTACACAATGTACGATATGGGCCTGCTGAAAGGCGCAAAAACAAAATCTGCCAATATCGTGGGCCAGACCATGAGGCTGAACCCTCACGGCGACGCCGCCATTTACGAAACAATGGTGCGTCTTTCCCGCGGTAATGAAAGCCTGCTGGTGCCTTTTGTGGACAGCAAGGGCAACTTCGGTAAAGCCTACAGCCGCGATATGGCTTATGCTGCCTCCCGTTACACAGAGGCAAAGCTGGACAGCGTGTGTGAAGAACTTTTCCGTGATATAGACAGCGACACTGTTGATTTTGTGGACAACTATGACTCCACCCGCAAAGAGCCTACACTGCTGCCGGTTACCTTCCCTAATATCCTTACAAACCACACCCTGGGTATTGCGGTAGGTATGGCAT
>JAFQAF010000259.1 GCA_017400025.1 Oscillospiraceae bacterium | reverse complement strand
GTACAATGATATTGACTGCTATGGCAAAGCCGAAAAAGCAGATTTTGATATGCGGTACAGTATTGTGGAAAACTTCAGATAAAAGAAAAACTCCCGGATTATATTCCGGGAGTTTTTATTCTGTTTAGGTATTACTTTCTTCGGCTTTCGGCAGATACTCTTCCGGTATCGCTGCGTCCTTTATCACGTTGCCGTCTGCATCAAAGGCTTTTACTGCAGGGGCATCAATTTTCTTTGCCAGCAGTACACAGCGGCCGTTTTCGTAGGTGTATTCGCAGGTGGACAGTGTCAGCAGTTTGTCACCGTATGTGGCGGTTACGCCGGTATCGTATGGGGCCATGGCCTTTGCATTGGCTATATATTCGCTGAATTCGGCTGCATCTGCAAAATCAAGATACTGATTGAAATAGAATTCACTGTTATTCACATCAATGCGGAAAACACAGATAACTTCATAAATTCCGTAACCGTTCAGTGTATCAAATTCCACATAAGGGTGTTCCTGCCAGAAACTTTTGTTTGTATAGCTTTCCACAGCGCTGAACATTGTGCCGTTTTTCATATTGTGGGCATACACAATGGTATTGTCATTTTTATCCGGAGTGTTGCGGTAATCCATAAACGGCACACCGTATTCACTGTATTTGCCGCTGAAATCACGGCGCAGGTAATATTCCGGGCTGTCCGGTGTCAGCACCACCGGATAGTTTACCGGTGTGTTTTCTATTTTCACCCAGCCGGCAAAATGACTGTTCATTTCGTATACAGACCGGTATCTCTCGGCGGCGGTCAGATAGTATATTTCCTTTTTTTCGCCGTCTTTCCGGGACAGTACGCTTTCCAGGTCCTTGAACCGGCTTTCACTGTCCTGTGCCTGTTTATAGTTGCTATACAGCTTCCAACCGGAAAATGCCATTATACACAGCAGGATTACAATCAGAATATCAATAATTATTTTTTTCTTTTTCTCCATCATATACCTCGTATAGATAATGTTACAGATATTATATAGCAAATATTCGCTTAAAGCAAACAAAAAGCATTCCCGAGGGAATGCTCTTCATATTTTATTTAGATGCTTTTGCTTCTTTTGGCTTTCTCATTGTAAGGGAGATACGTTTTTTGGCTGTGTCCACAGACACCACCCATACATCAACAATATCGCCCACTTTTACCTCTTCAGACGGATGTTTTATATATCTGTCGCATATCTGGCTGAGATGAACCAGACCGTCCTGGTGCACGCCTATATCCACAAATGCCCCAAAGTCTATTACATTGCGCACAGTGCCTTTCAGCTGCATACCCGGCTTCAGGTCGTTCATATCCAGAATATCTTCTCGCAGCAGCGGGCTTGGCAGGTCATCACGCATATCCCTGCCCGGTTTTACAAGCTCTGCAATTATATCTTTCAGCGTAGGAATACCTGTATCCAGCTGCTGTGCCAGTTTTTCAAGGCCTATTTTTTCTGCATCTTCAGGGAGAGAAGCTATTTTGTCTGTGCCTATGTCCTCTGTTGTGTAGCCTACAGCAGCAAGCAGCTTTTTAGCAACGTCATAGCTTTCCGGATGAACAGAGGAGGAGTCCAGTTTGTCTTCTGCACCGGGGATGCGCAGGAAGCCTGCACTCAGCAGAAATGCTTTCGGCCCCAGCTTTGATACTTTCATCAGCTGTTTTCTGTTGGTGAACCGGCCGTTTTCCTGGCGGTATTCCACAATGTTTTTTGCAATTGTCTTGTTAAGGCCGGAAACTCGCTCCAGCAGCGGTGCACTGGCTGTATTCAGGTCCACACCTACGGTATTTACACAGAATTCCACCACGCCGTCCAGGCTTTCTTCCAGACGTGCCTTTGGCATATCGTGCTGGTACTGGCCCACACCTATGGATTTAGGGTCTATTTTTACCAGCTCAGCCAGCGGGTCCTGCAGGCGGCGTGCAATGGAAACGGCACTTCTTAAAGATACATCAAATTCCGGGAACTCTGCAGCAGCCAGCTTTGATGCGGAATATACAGAAGCACCTGCTTCACTTACCACGGCATAGCTTATTTTTCTGTCCAGCTTTTTCAGCATTGCGGCCACAAACATTTCTGTTTCCTTTGTTGCCGTGCCGTTGCCGATGGAAATAATATCAACGTTGTGCTTTTTAATCAGTGTTGTCAGCTGTTTTTCAGCCACATCCTTTTTGTGGTTAGGCAGTGTCATATACACCACGCCGGTGTCCAGCACTTTGCCGGTTTCGTCAACTACTGCCATTTTGCAGCCTGTTCTGTAGCCCGGGTCCAGGGCCATGCATACCTTGCCTTTTACCGGCGGTACCAGCAGCAGCTGGCGCAGGTTGTCACCAAACAGCTTGATTGCACCTTCGTTTGCTGTTTCTGTCAGATTGTTTCTGATTTATGTATCAAGGGAAGGGTGGATGAGGCGTGTATAGCTGTCTGCAATGGCTTCCTTAACCACATCGGCACATTCATTTTTGCCCTTTATGTAGATTTTTTCTATTTCAGCTGTGGCGGAAGCAGGGTCAACCACGATATTCACTTTCAGAAAATCTTCTTTTTCGCCTCTGTTCAGTGCCAGCACTCGGTGAGATGCAATTTTGTTTACCGGCTGTGAAAAACTGTAGTAATGTGTGTATACACTTTCCTTTTCTTCGTCGCCTTTGCTCTCCACCACGCCTGTGCGGTTGTACAGTCTTTTCAGTGCAGTGCGCACTGCGGTGCTGTCAGATACTTCTTCTGCAATAATGTCCATTGCACCTTTCAGTGCATCTTCTGTGGTGCTTACGCCTTTTTCTTCGTTTACATACAGTGGCAGTATTTCAGCCAGTACAGTTTTTCTGTTCTGCTCAAGAATTGTTTTTGCCAGTGGCTCCAGGCCTTTTTCCTTTGCCACAGATGCTCTTGTCTTCCTCTTTGGCTTGAATGGGCGATAAATATCTTCAACTTCTGCCAGGGTTACGGCATTGGAAATGGATTTTTCTATTTCCTCTGTCATTTTTTCCTGTGCCAGGATTGCATTGTAAACCTCCTGCTTTCTTGTGTCCAGGTTGCGCAGGTAGCCCAGACGGTCTGAAATATTTCTTATTGTCTGGTCGTCCAGTTCGCCGGTTTTTTCCTTGCGGTAACGGGCGATAAAAGGAATTGTTGCACCTTCGTCCAGCAGGGCAATGGTGTTTTCTGCCTGCCATGGTTTGATGGAAAATTCCCTGGCCAGCACGGCATTGAAATCCGTGCTGAACACTTTTTCTGTTTCTGTGTTCATAATATCTCCTTGTTTCTGTGTTTTCTGTTGTATATCAGATACCCCGCATACATAGTCCAGCCGGCAGCTGTAAGGGCAATGCCTGCAGCCAGTCCCGGGGTATGCCAGGTAAATACTATCTCATTGTCTCCGGCAGGTGCGTACACTGCGCACAGGCCGTAATTTACTTTTATTATTTCCGTTTCCTTTCCGTTCACATAGGCTGTAAAGCCTTTCTCATAAGGCACGGAAAAGAAAACAAGATTGTTTTTGTCAAGAGTTATACTGCATTCAAAGCCGGTATCTGTCTGCACAAAGCGGTGGCAGGCAGCGGCCCTGCGGCTGTTTACATCATTGTTAAAGGCAGCCACTGTGTAATTGTACATCTCATCATCCAGCAGCTTTTCCAGCGGCAGGGAATATTTTGCCACGGTTTCCTCGTCTGTGGCTATTGCCCTCAGCAGCACATTGGTGCGGTTTGCATCGCTTACATTTTCCAGCTGTTCATAGGTTACATATTTGTCATAGGTAAAGCCCATGGGGATAAAGCTGTTATTGACGTAAACAGTGTAAGGGCCTGTCTGTGAATGGCGGCTGTAGCTGTCTGTACGCAGCTGCTCGAGGTAACTCTGTTCTTTCTCTGCCGGCATAATGATATATTTTACACTCAGCAGGCTGCGCAGTGCATACAGGCTGTGGCCGGGCTTGCTGCTTACGTCCCTTGTCACCCCTACAGAGGGATAAAACTCCATGATGGAAGGGGACACAGTACTGTTGAAAAACTGTATATTGGGCCTGTTTATAAAAAGCCCTATATTGTCATAGCATTCATAGCTGTCCATACGCCAGCCGGTATCTTCATCACCAAAGGAAAAATCAGCACAGGCCAGCACATCGTAATTGTTCTGCCTGTACAGTCTGTCATTTTCCCACTGGGGCATTTTGGTTATACCCATATGCACCACGCCGTAAAGCATTGTCATATACAGTGCACCGCACATCAGATATCTTGTGTATCTGTGGGAGTTTCTGTAGTTGAGCACTATAAAATAAACCAGATAAAGACTGAGGAATGCTATCAGTATATTCAGCCAGTACACGGCGGCCTGGCCTGCCAGCCCTATAAATATACTGCCGTCAGCTTCATTTTTTATGGGTGTCAGACCAAAAGGCAACAGACAGGCCGTAAGCAGTGCGGTACATTTTATTCCGTGAAAAATCCTTTTTTCATCCATGGCAAAGCTTTGCATGTTCATGGCGGCCAGCATCAGCAGGGGCATATAGTACCATCTGGCATAATATGAGGAATTGAAGGCGTAGAACATACTGTTCAGCACCGGCACAAATGCACATATTATGCAGGTGACAGCGGTTTTGTAGAAAGATGAACGCCTGTTATACTTATGAAATACAAACAGCCCGAAAAGCCCGCCCAGCACAATAAATGCAGACATACTTGTCCATTTTATTGCACCCTCTGTAAACAGTGAGGGAATGTACGGCGGGTCCGGCGGCAGCAGTGCAGATGCGGCAATGGCCAGATACTGCTGAACTGTGCTGTAAATCCACAGCCCGAAACTGGACAGGCTTTTTGCAACACGGGGGTTTTCTACCACCGAAATTGCAGAGGGAACAAACAGTACAATACCCATCAGGCAGCCGGTGATGCTTTCAAAGGCTATGTTTAAGAATTTTTTCACAGTCAGCTGGTATTCTCCGTTGTACACCTTTACTGAAAAATAAATCGCCAGGAAAACAATCTGCCCCCGGAAGAAGAAATAATTGTTCAGCAGGTTTATTGCCACTGCAATGGGGAAAACTGCCTTTCTGCCGTTGTACATAAATTCATCCAGCGCCCACAGCAGATATGGGAAAAATACCACAGCTTCAATAAAATGATTGAAGAAGATGTTGTAAAGGGAAAAACCGCTGAAGGTGTACAGCACAGCACCCAGCATTGCATAGTTGTCATTTTTTGCATACCTGCGCAGATAGCCGAAAGCCCCCATATTGCCCACTGCAAATTTCAGCATCAGCAGCCAGGGCATAATGTATGGTACTGCCTTGTACGGGAACAGGCAACTCAGCCAGAAAAAGGGGCTGCCCAGCAGATAAAATGAATATGATGTTATCACAGGCGAGCCAAGGTCAGTCGCCCAGCTCCAGCTGAAATTTCCGCTTTTCACCATCTGGTTCATATACATATAAAAAGGAATCTGCTGGCTGTTGTAATCCCCTGCATAGATAAAAAAGCCTTTGTCCGCCACCAGAAAAGGTATGAACAGGGCAAAGGCTGTTATAAACCCAAGCAGGAACGCTTTAGTGTATATATTGTCAGTAATACTTTTTTTCAAGTCATCACCTAAATTCTTGCCAGTTCGTCCAGACAGAGCCTGAACCCGTCAAGCATATTTTCCATAAAGTAATCCACTTCTTCCAGCTGCATTTCCTTAAGGGAAGAATATGTGGTGTTGAATGCACTTTCAAATTCCCTGTTGCCGCTCTGCAGTTCCTCTATGCACTTTGTCAGGGCACACAGCTTGTCTGCACCTTTCAGCAGTTTTCTTTCGTATTCTGTCAGATTGTCCTGTGTCATATATGGGCGCAGGGTTTCTTTCACTGCAGGGTCAGCGGTTTCCAACAGCCGGTTTACAGCGTGCTTTTCCACATCCTTGTATGCGGCGTTTATCCGCGGGTTGTTGTATTTTACCGGTGTAGGCAGGTCGCCTGTCAATATTTCGCTCACATCGTGGTACAGGCCGCAGGCAATAACCCTTTCGCTGTTTACACAGCGGCCGAATTTATTGTTTGCCAGCAGGCACAGTGTATGTGCTATGAACATCACCTCACTGGTGTGTTGTGCCACGTCCTCTTCCACGTTCTGCCTCATCAGGCTCCAGCGGGGTATATATTTCAGTCTTGCCAGCAATGCATTGAAATTAAACATTTCCATTCTCCTTTAAAACTGTTTTCACCAGGTTTTCAGCATCGGCATAGGTGGAAAGGCTGTTTGTCAGATAGCGCAGTTTTGCAGCGCCGCGCAGGCCTTTCATATACAGTGCGGCCTGGCCGCGGCTTTTCTTCATTCCCAGAAATTCGCCGTTTACTTCGCACAGCTTGCCTATGTGCCACAGCAGCAGATCCATTCTTTCTTCAATTGATGGTTCATCCTCCACTGCACGGCCGGCCAGTGCCTGGTTTATCTGCCTGAAAATCCATGGGCGGCTCAGGGCCTCACGGCCCACCATCACAGCATCACAGCCGGTATAGTCCATCATGCGCACCACATCTTCCGGTTTGGTTATGTCGCCGTTACCTATTACAGGGATTGAAACAGCCTGCTTTACATTTTTTATGGCGTCCATATCAATGCTCGGGTGGTACATCTGCTGTCTTGTGCGGCCGTGCACTGTAATAAAGTTTACCCCCACACTCTCCACTTTTTTTGCCAGCTCCACGCAGGTGATACAGTTATCGTCCCAGCCTTTGCGCATTTTCACACTTACCGGTGTGCCCTGTGCGTTTTCCACCACTGTCTTTGCTATCTGCATTGCCAGGTCTGTGTTTTTCATCAGCGCACTGCCTGCGCCGTTTGAGGTTATTTTTGGTGCAGGGCAGCCCATATTGATATCAATAAAATCCGGCTTGCGCTTCAGTGCCAGTTTTGTGGCGTGCTCAAAATCCACCGGGTCAAAACCAAACAGCTGTATGCCGTAGCGGCCCTTGTGGTCCCAGGTGTCCATAAGAGTCTGGCTTTTTTCGTCACCGTAATAGAGGGCACGGGCGGATACCATTTCGCTTATGGTAAAACCTGCGCCGAAGTCATCGGCTACCTTTCGCATAACTATATCGCAGAAGCCGGCCATAGGTGCCAGCACGGCTTTGCTTTCTATATTAAGTCCGTTTAAATTCATTTTTACTCCATACTTATAATTTTAGATAATATAGTATACCATAAATTTGTAAATTGTGGTATACTATATTATTAGAAATAAGAACAATACATTTTCACAGAGGTGTTTTATGAAGCTTTTGGCTATAGATGGAAACAGCATAGTAAACCGTGCCTTTTTCGGTATAAAGGTACTTACCACAAAAGACGGTCAGTATACAAACGGCATATACGGTTTTCTCAATATATTGCATAAACTGGAAACAGACCTGCAGCCGGATGCTGTTGCCATTGCATTTGATCTGAAGGAGAAAACCTTCCGCCACGAAATGTACTCTGAATACAAGGGCAACCGCAAGGGCATGCCGGAAGAACTGGCCAGCCAGATGCCGCTGCTGAAGGATATCCTTTCAAACCTGGGCTATGTGCTGGTTTCAAAGGAAGGCTATGAAGCAGACGATATTCTGGGCACTCTTGCAAGACAGGCCACAGAAAACGGCCATCAGTGCTATATTGCCACCGGTGACAGGGACAGCCTGCAGCTGGTAAGTGACAGTGTGAATGTAATCCTTGCCACTACAAGTATGGGCAGAAGCCAGAGTGTTGTTATGGACAAAGAGGCTGTAAGGGAAAAATATTCCCTGGACGTTTCACAGCTTATTGACCTGAAAGCACTTATGGGTGATACTTCAGACAATATCCCAGGCGTAAAGGGTGTAGGTGAAAAAACTGCCGTTTCACTGCTGCAGAAATTCGGTACCCTGGATGCGGTATACGAAAATATAGAAGACCCGTTTATCAAAAAAGGCGTACGTGAAAAGCTGAAAAATGACAGGGAAATGGCCTATATATCAAAACAGCTGGGTACAATCTGCACCACTGCACCGGTGGAAACAGATATTGCCCACTATGCAAAACAGCAGGGTGATATGGCAAAGGCACGGGAAATTCTCAATTCCCTGGAAATGTACACAATGGCTGCAAAATTCTGCGGTGACGGCCAGCTTTCCCTTGAAACACATAAAGAGGAAACACAGCTGGAAACCGTGGAGATTACAGATTACACCGGCAGCCTTGATACTGCAGTGGTTTATCTTTCCGGCGGGGACTTTATCCTCGTGTGGGACAAAAAAGCCGAAAGACTTCCTGCAGACAGCATGCAGGCAAGGGAATATCTGGAAGATACAGAAAAAGAAAAAATAGCCTTTGACAGCAAGGCACTTTACAAATTCTGTTTTGAAAGAAATATAGATGTAAAAAATATATCATTCTGCCTGAAACTGGCGGCCTATATCACAAATCCTCTGGCAAACAGCTATGAAAAGGATGTGCTGCCTGTGGCACTTTCTGCAGAAAAGGCTTTCGAATGTGCAGATGAGTTTGCATCTTATGCACAGAACTGCTATAACCTGCTGAAAGAAAGCATAGAAAAAGACAATCAGCAGATGCTGCTGCATGAAATAGAAATACCACTGGCAAAAGTGCTGGCCAATATGGAGCACATAGGTTTTGCAGTGGACAGGCAGGGTGTGGAAGCCTTTGGTGTAAAACTGAAGGAACAGATTGAAAAAGACCGGCAGACCATCTATGATATGGTGGGGGAAAAATTCAATCTCAACAGCCCAAAACAGCTGGGTCACGCTCTGTTTGAAGTGCTGGGCCTGCCTGCAGGCAAAAAGACAAAAACCGGCTATTCCACCAATGCGGAAACTCTGGAAGGCCTGAGGAAATATCACCCGGTAATAGATGTGATACTGAATTACAGAACATATCAGAAACTGAACTCCACCTATGTGGAAGGCCTGCTGGACAAAATTCAGCCGGACGGCAGAATTTACTCCACCTTCAACCAGACAGAAACAAGAACAGGCCGTATCTCTTCATCAGAGCCGAACCTGCAGAATATTCCGGTGCGCACAGAACTGGGCAGTGAACTGCGCAAGTTCTTTGTGGCAAAGGATGGCCATATGCTGCTGGACGCTGACTATTCACAGATAGAACTGCGCATCCTTGCCCATATCAGCGGTGACAGGGTTATGCGTGATGCCTTCCTTAACGGCGAGGACATTCACGCACGCACAGCCTCCCAGGTGCTGAAAATGCCTATTGAAATGGTTACACCACAGCTGAGAAGCCGTGCAAAGGCAGTAAACTTTGGTATTGTATACGGCATAGGCGCTTTCAGTCTTTCAAAGGATACCGGTATGACAGTGAAAGAGGCAGATGCATTCATAAAGGATTACCTCCACAATTTCAGCGGAGTTGCAGAGTATATGAACAGCATAACTGCCTTTGCAAAGGAACACGGCTATGTAAACACACTGTACAACCGCAAGCGAATCCTGCCGGAAATAAACAATTCCAACAAAAATGTGCAGGCCCTTGGTGCCCGTATGGCAATGAATACGCCTATTCAGGGTACCAGTGCTGATATTATAAAAATTGCAATGGTAAAAGTTTACAACCGCCTTAAAGCGGAAGGGCTCAAGGCACAGCTTGTGCTGCAGGTTCACGACGAACTGATAGTGGAGGCACCTCTGGACGAGGTGGAAAAGGCTGCAGCTATCCTCAGTGAGGAAATGCAGAACGCCGCACAGCTTTCCATTCCTCTCAAGGCTGATGTAAACTGCGGTAAAAACTGGTATATTGCGAAAGGTTAGAACATGGAAAAAATAAAACTTGATGATGTTATGATACAGCCGTTCTCCATAAAGCATATTGAGGATGTAACATCAATTCATTCACAGGTGCTGGACGGCTGGACAATGAAAGGTCTTATAGGAGACCTTGCCAACGAAGCTACAGAAAGCTATGTGGCTGTATACAATGACAGGGCAGTTGCATTCTGCTCATTTATTGCTACAGAAGATGCCGAGCTGTTGTTTATCTGCACACACCCGGTGTATCAGCGTCAGGGCATAGGTGAAAAATTGCTGAATGAAGCCATAAGAGCACTTCCCAAAAGCGTAAACAGCATTGTTCTGGAAGTGCGCAGCCAGAATAAGCCAGCCCTCAGCATGTATGAAAAAATGGGATTTAACACTCTGGGCAAACGCCGCGGCTTTTACTCCTTCCCTGAAGATGACGCCATAGTTATGGAGCTTGTCAAAGGCGGGGTAAAGGAACTGGACTGATTTATCAGAATTGGATTGAGGAAAACTGATGTATATTTTAGGTATAGAATCAAGCTGTGACGAAACAGCAGCTTCCATCGTTGCAGATGGCAGAAAAATAGTTTCAAAT
>JAFQAF010000258.1 GCA_017400025.1 Oscillospiraceae bacterium | reverse complement strand
TAACATAAAGGCTGTTGGCTGCCGCGATCTTTGTTTCCATACTGAAAAAGAAATACAGCACTACAAGGTTGATAGGGCCGCCGCCTATACCAAGGAAACTGGAAACCACCCCCAGCCCCAGACCTATGGCAAAACAGCCTGCCGGTGCAGTGACGCGGTGTGTATGTATTCTTTCCTTGTTGACTGTATACACAAGGGTACCCAGGGTGATGACTGCAAGGGCAGCTGCCTGGACGCCGCCCACCATCTGGCGGTTTTCAGACATATTCCTTATTATATCAAAAAGACTTTTGCCCAGCACACCGCCTATGGCCGCACCTATGGCCAGAGGAGTGACTGTTTTCATCTCCACTTTCTTTTCCCCTGCCAGCAGGCTTTTGCCCACGGAGTATGTAGTCATTGCCAGCACAGTACAGCCGGACATAAAGCTGATGGTGGATGCAGAGCCGAACTGTATAAAATCCAGCACCGGCTTGATGATAACGCCGCCGCCCATACCACAGATTGCACCCACTATGCAGGCGCAGAAGCTGATTAAAAATGCAATAATCATATTTTATCCTCTCTACAGGTATACCCTTTAATTTATTAATTATAAATCCTTTAAAAGTATTCCGTCAACAAAAAAGGCAGATTTTCATCTGCCCCGGTTTGTGGATTTTATCTGTTGGCCCACACAGCAACTGATTTGCCGAAAACAGGAATCAGTGTGTCTATAATTTTACCGTTCAGCACCAGGCCAAGAATTGTTGCGTAACCCCATACGCCGCCTGTCAGAACGCCAATCAGTACATAAACAGCGTACAGTGAATAACAGCCGAATGCATAGGATTTGCCTGTAAGGTCAGCAATCATCAGGATTACATTGTCTGTGATACCTGCGCCGAAGTCAATACACAGATAAAAAGCAACACCGATGCTGATTATAATACAGCCAATCAGCGGATAGGCAAACTTTACTATCATTTCGGGGGCATTTACAACAGCAAGAAGCTTGTTCACCGGGTCAATGGTCCAGCCGATTACAAAAACAGTAATCAGGGTTGTCAATGTCAGTCTTTTGCGGTAAGCCACCAGCATAACTGCAAAGATTATAAAGCTGATAATATTTGTCATTGTGCCGAAAGGAATACTGAACATCTGGCTGAAACCGCTTACCATAACGCCCATAGGGTCATTGCCCTGGCCGCTGGTAACCATAAATGCACAGCCTATACCGATGATAATCTGGCCGATGATAACAATCATATATTTTTTGAATAAAACACTTTTCTTGTCCATATGTACCCACCTTTATATAATTATGTAAAAAGCAGAATTTCTTTGTAAAATTTATTCTGCGGTTATATTTTTTATTTCCAACATATCATTTTACAATATGCAGTTTAATAAGTCAATTGCAAGATTTTTCCCGAACACAAAATTTTCATTTGTATACTGCAAAAAAAGTGGTATACTATAATCAGAAAAAGCAAAGGCGGTATTTTATGAAAAAGGATATGTACCACAGCGATGATTTCAGACTGGCAACCCTGGCCGCAGCCGGTCTGGCCCTGAAATACTATCGTGCAGGACTGAAAACAAAGCTCTGTGCCCGGGACGCCATGCTTTCCGGCCTGAACAGAATTTCACGGCAGATGCAGAAAAAGCCTGCACTGTCTGCCCCGGCCCTTGCCATCGAAAAAACAGAAACACCAGAAAAGGAGAATAACAATATGAAACATTTTGTATCAGCACTGGCAGTTCTTGCCGCAGCAGGTGCAGCAGTTGGCGCTGCAGGCTACTACCTGTACAAAAAAACACAGACAGAAGAAAACTACGATGACCTGCTTATCACAGAAGAAATGGGCGAAGAATTTGAAATTGCTGACGAAGCTTACACAGACGAAGAAACAATCGACGCGGAAGATGTAAAAGAAGCTATCGAAAACGCAACAGAAGAATAATTCATTCACACAGATAAAAACATATTTAAAGACTCCCGCACGGGGGTCTTTTTTATTTTCTGTACTGTATAACTGTATATCAGTTCCTCTTCAGCTTCAGTCCGTTGACAAACCGTTTCAAAATGTCATATTATGTAATCAGATGTCGATATCGGATCTGGAGTTTCTATGAAAAAACTGTTTAAGACAATTTATACTATATCTTTTATTTTACTGCTGGCAGGCTGCAGCCCAAAAGACAAACCGGTATCAGCACCTGCAGGTGACAGTCAGCCGTGGTATGCAGACAACAGATTGATATACCATGCCTGCGGCGGAATAGACAGGCTGCCATACACCAACTCAAAAGAAGCTATGGAGAAAACACTTGCCGAGGGCAAAAGAATTATAGAGGTTGACTTCAACTATACTTCTGACCATTATCTTGTATGTGTACATAATTGGGATGATGCCTTTTTCAATCTGGAAAGTCAGCCGGACAAAGCCCTGTTTTCTGCACTGAAAATCCAGGGCAAATATTCTGCAATGGGAATTGAAGATGTTATCACATACATGCGCCAGTATGATGACCTGAATATAGTAATCGATGCAAAACCGGATAACCTGCCGCTGGTAATTTCCACCATCAAAGGACGGAGCGGTTATGATGAAGACATTATGGACAGATTTATTGTTCAGCTCTATCAGCCCGGACAGAAAGCAGCAGTAAGCCGGGTATATGATTTTCCAAAAGAGAACTATCTCTTTACCTGTTACAAATACTCAACAGACTATGAGGTTATCCTGCAGCTGTGCCGTGACGAAGATATAAATGTTGTGACTGTAAGTACCGGTAAATTT
>JAFQAF010000257.1 GCA_017400025.1 Oscillospiraceae bacterium | reverse complement strand
TGGCCTGGAGTGTAGGTGTAAGGAAAGAATCCTCAATGCGGCCCGGAGTAGAGCGTCTGCCGCGGATAAGGTCGCCGAAACGCTGTACAATTACACCGCCGCCAAGCATATTTGAAAGACGGGCAATGGATTCACCATAGCCGTTTGAATCCTTGAATGGCTCAGAGAAATGTTTTGCCACAAGCAGTGCAAAGTTTGTGTTCTGTGTCTGTTTTGCAGGGTCTTCATAGCTGTGACCGTTTACTGTGATGATTCCGTTTGTATTCTCGTTTACAACTGCACCTTTCGGGTTCATACATAAAGTTCTGACTGTGTCGCCATATTTTTCTGTGCGGTAAACAATTTTACTTACATAAAGTTCATCAGTCAGATGTGAAAAAACTTCTGCCGGCAGTTCCACACGCACACCTATATCCACTCTGTTTGACTTTGTAGGAATATCCAGCTCTGTGCAAACCTTTTCCATCCATTTACTGCCGCTTCTTCCCACTGAGAAGATACATTTTTCACATTCAAAAGACTCATCTTTTGTGATTACTTCATAACCGGATTCCTTTATTTTTACAGTTTCAACAGGAGTATCAAAATAGAAATCAGCTTTGTCCTTAAGTTCTGCATAAAGGTTTTCCAGCACAATATAGTTTATATCTGTACCAAGATGGCGTACAGATGCATCCAGAAGATGCAGGTCATGCTGGATACATTCTTTTTTGAACTTTGTGCCTGCTGTAGAATAAAGCTTTGTGCCCCGGCCGCCATACGCCATATTGATTTCATCAACATAGTTCATAAGGTCTATGGCCTGTTTTTTGCCTATATATTCGTAAAGTGTGCCGCCAAAGTCATTTGTGATATTATATTTGCCGTCAGAAAAAGCACCTGCGCCGCCAAAGCCGCTCATAATAGAACAGCTTTTGCAGTTGATACAGCTTTTGATTTTCACGCCATCTATGGGGCAATTACGTTTTTCCAGTGAATGGCCAGCCTCGAATACAGCTACCTTAAGCCGTGGTTTTTTCTGCACCAGTTCATATGCGGAAAAAATGCCGCCAGGGCCCGCGCCAATAATAATTACATCATATTTCATAGTTTCACCTCAAAAAATTTGGTTGACCACAAGTTTTGCAGTCAACCATTTAAGACGGTTGGTAGATACGCCCACCATAATTGCGGGCTCGGTTAACGGCCATTTTCAGACCGAAACAAAGTATACCATAACATATATGTTCGCGCAATTAGAAAAAAACAGATTATTTTTGGTGAAATATACCAATTACAGAACTCTGATTACAGAATTTACAGTAAAATCCTTAAGTATGTTTTCAAGCTGGTTTTCTGTCATTTCTTCAGTTATAAAAGCAGTGCAGCCTTCTGTAGGTATAATTTCTGCAGCGGCAAATGCTTTTTTCACTTCTTCCCCGCTTTCTGCAACGTTTACATAAAATTTAACCGGTACAGATTTGTAATCGGCCACTGCCATATCATTTTCAGGACCCCATACCGGGTAAGCAGTGCCGTCTGCAGTAATACATTCCACGATATCATTTACTACTGCACTTGCTGTAGGCAGACTGCCTGCGCCACGGCCGTAAAATGCCATTGTACCGGCATTGTCTGTTTCCAGCTGTACTGCATTGAAAACATCCGTTGCAGCGAAAAGAATGCCATTATTGAACACTACATGAGGTGCTGTGATAATATACACCCTGTTGTCCCCGGTGCGTTTTGCAACACCCAGCAGTTTGATATAGCCGCCTGCTGTTTTGAGAATATCCACGTCT
>JAFQAF010000256.1 GCA_017400025.1 Oscillospiraceae bacterium | reverse complement strand
GTTTCTTCTGCTTTTTTGCGGATTTCTTCCAGTTCGTTTGCCTTTACATCAGCCACGCGTTTTTTGCCGGCGATGATGTACATTGTCAGTTCCTTGTAGTATTTTTCATTGAGGGCATACATCTGGTCCAGCATTGCAACGTCTTTCATCAGTGTAATCTGATGTGCTTCCAGTGCTTCCACGATTTTGTCCACATTCTTTTCTGCAGATGTGTATTTTGTTTTCAGTGTTTCCAGGGCATCTGTCTGTTTTTTGAAGAAGCCGAAAAGACCCTTCTTTTCTTCTGTAGCATCAAAGCCTTTCAGTTCGTTTACCAGTTCTGTCAGGTCTTCGCCGATTTCGCCCAGGTCTTTTGTTTTTACGCTGTTGAGAGCATTTTCTGAAAATGCTGCGATGTTTTTCTGTGCTGCTGCACCGTACTGCAGCACCTGGCTGGCGTTTTTGATGTCTATTTTTTTGCTGAAGTCATCAACCACTTTTCTTTCTTCTTCTGTAAGGATTGATTCGTCCATTTTGATTGCGTTCAGTTCGCGCAGGCGCCGTGCTTCTGCTGCAGCCTCTGCTGCCTTGCGTGCTTCTTCAGCTTCTTTTGCTGCGGCTTCAGCTTCTGACATAACAGCCTGTGCTGCTGCAAATTCTGTATCCAGTGAAAGCTGCGGTGCCCGTGGGGCTGCTTCTGGTTCAAGTGTAAGCTGTGCAGCTGCTTCTGCTGCCGGGTCAAGTGTAAGCTGAGGGATAATTTCCTTTTCGTTCATGGTAATACTCCTTTATTACTCTGACAGTGTCAGGTTGATCTGATTTTCATCTGTGGCAAGGCCTTCTGTTTTCATCAGGTTTTCCATAACCTGAATATCTGCGCTTACGTCCAGCGCTTCCCCTGCAAAAAGTGTATCCAGCTGTTTGTGGAAAGCTTCCACCACCATATCCAGTGTTTCTTCCACCTTTTTCATTGTGCCGGATATATTCACGCCTTCCACACCCTGGGCACCCATTCTGTCATAGGTGTTCAGCAGTTTCATAGTGGTAGGCAGATAGTAGTTGAGGAATTTTGATATCTGGCTCACTTTGTCCGGGTGGGCAATAACGTGGTCAAATATTTTTGATGTGGTGTATTCCAGGTCATTTATCTGCCGGGAAATTTTTTCGTTTTCAATGTTGGCGTTCAGTCTGCGCATTTCGCTGATAGCCAAGTCTCTTTCCTTTATCAGCTTATCCACCCGAGGGTTACCGGTGGATTTTTTCTCTTCTGCAGGCTTTGGCTGCCGCGGCTGCTGAGGCACTGTTTCTGCAGCTTTCTTTTTCTCATCGTTCTTTGTGGCTATTCTGTCTGTCATTTTATACAGCAGCACACACAGCATTATAAGCGGCAGATAGTGCATAATTGTAAACAGCGGCAACACAAGAGCCCATGCCAGCCAGAAGGCTGCCACGGCATAAATGGGGCTGACGTGATTGTTCCTTTTTTTACGGCTCAATTTATGGCTCTCCTTTAGTGCATTATTAATAATATTTTACTCTTAAACACAACCCTGTGTCAATAAAATGCAGGATATTAATATGTATTATTAACATATAAATGTGTTAAAACAGCGATATTGAAAAATAACTGTAAAAAGCAAGACAAAGGACTGCCAAAATAAATTCGGCAGTCCTTTGTCTTTGAGATATATGAATAAAGGAAAAGGCTATTTGAAATGCACCCGGCCTATTTTTTCAGGCTGTCACGGATTTCACGCAGCAGAAGAATATCTTCCGGTGTTGGTGGCGGTGCAGCCGGTTCTTCTTTTTTAGGCTCTTCTTTAGGTGCGCGCAGTTTGTTGATTACTTTTACCATCATAAACACAACAACTGCGATAAGGAGGAAGTCCACAATATTCTGGATAAAGCTGCCGTATCTGATGGCAACCTCTGCGGTTTCTTCAGTGGCAGGTGTGATAACGTATTTCAGGTCTGTGAAATTGATGCCGCCTGTGATAACACCAAGGGCAGGCATAACCACATCGTTTACCAGGCTGTTTACAATTTTTGTAAAAGCTGAACCGATGATAACACCGACAGCCATATCCACCACGTTACCGCGGGATATAAACGCTTTGAATTCCTGTACGATACCCTTTTTCTCCACTGTTTTTCCTCACTATAATTATACAGTTTTTCACCGGTAAAAATCAAGTAAATAAATAAATTTATACCAGCTTGTTAGTTAATTATATATTGTTTTACCAAATTTTACAATACTTTTATCAAAAAAACTGCACCGGGGAGCAAAATTTCACACTGTAAACAGTGAAAATCTGCACTTTTTCCCCACCCGGGCGTCAAAACCGGGGCTGTTTGTGTTCATAGCTGCGGGCATTTTACATTCTATGTAATATTCTTTACCCCCGGGGGAATAATAGCCTGTGTATGGAGGAATGTAAAGTGTTCAATAAGTTTATGAAATTCAATTTTGCCCTGCTGGCCGCCGCAGGGCGGCTGCTGATTTATACAACAGAGAAAATACCCGAAAGGCTGTATTTCACCCCGGGGCAGGAAGTGTGCATAGAGAGCCTGCCGGTCATCACCCTGACTCCTGCCCGCAGAGAGGACGAAACCCGGTACACAGCCAGCCTGCTGGGGCTTTTCCCTGTAAAGGATGTGGCAGTGGTGCAGAGCGAACAGAAATATGTAAGCGTAAGCGGCAGGCCTTTCGGCATAAAAATGTTCTGTGACGGGGTGATGCTGGTTGGATTTTCCGATATACTGACAGCATCGGGATACAAAAACCCGGCAAAGGCTGCCGGACTGAAAACCGGCGACATAATCACACACATAAACAGCAGGGCCGTGCAGACCAACGAAGACGTGGAACGAATGATAGAAAAATACGGCCGGACTGTGCTGAAAATATCCTACACACGCGGTACTGCACAGCGCACTGCACTGCTGAATGCAGTGCAGGATGTAAACACCGGCACATACCGCACCGGCATGTGGGTGAGGGATTCCGGCGCAGGCATAGGCACAATGACATTTTTCGACACTGAAACCGGCTGTTTTGCAGGGCTGGGCCACGGAATAAAGGACGTGGATACCCAGCAGGAGCTGAAACTGCTGAGCGGTGAGATTGTGCCGGTGAAGATAACCGGGATTGTAAAAAGCAGAAACGGCGCGGCCGGCCAGCTGAAGGGCAGTTTCACATCAGCCACTGCCAGCGGCAAAGTGCTGAAAAACGGCAGTACCGGCGTGTACGGCAAAGCCTATGTTGCAGACAGTGAAAATATGATGCCGGTGGCAAACCCTGCCAGCATAAAAACCGGGAAAGCCTATATACTGACAACTATAAACGGCACAAAACCCCGGCGATACGAGATAGAGATAGAAAAAGTAAACCTGACCTCTGATGACCGGAACAAAAACATGGTTATAAGAGTGACAGACAGCCGCCTGCTGACATTGACCGGCGGCATAGTAGCCGGTATGAGCGGCAGCCCCATAATCCAGGACGGCCAGCTGGCCGGTGCGGTGACCCACGTTTTTGTAAACAATGTGGAAAAGGGCTATGCAATTTTTGCCCGGAATATGCTGGACACACTGGACAGCATAGCCGCTTCTGCATACGGCATAACAGCCTGACCGTAATCAGCGAAAGGCCGTAAAGCTGAAAATCAGCAGAACAAATCTGTATACAGAGCATATTTGCTCTGTATTTTTCTGTTTTTAATGCTATAATGTTGTTAAACATACCTGTTGAGAGGAAAATATTATGGCTGACTACGAAAAAATCTTTGCAGAAAACCGGAACTGGTACAAAGGCAACCTTCATTCACATACTGTAAATTCTGACGGCAAGCTGACACCTGCCCAGGCAGTGCTGGCCTACAGACAGCACGGCTACCACTTTATGTGTCTGTCTGACCACGACAAATACACGGACCTGTGTGATGAATTTGACACAGAAGACTTTATTCTGCTGCCTGCAGTGGAAGGCAGCGTACGTCTGGTAGACACTGAATGCCTGGACATAGATGTGGACAAATACACAGAGGGCAAAGGCTACAGGGACTTTACCGTTGACGTAATGAGAAAGAAAATACAGGAAATGGGTGAATACCGCCTGCTGAAAACCCACCATATCCACGGCATTATGGGCAACAAGGAAATGAGGGAAAAGGCAGGTGAAAACCTGCTGAAACACAATGAATTTACACCTATCCGTGTATTCTTCGGTGAATGGGACGGTGTAAAGGCCGCGCAGGACCTGAGCGATTATCTGAAAGCCAAAGGCTGCTTCACCACATACAATCACCCGATATGGTCAAGGGTTGAAACAGATGAAGTGAGGGGCATTGAAGGTTTCTGGGGTATTGAGGTGTACAACTATGCCACAGTGAATGAATGTGGCGAAGGCGAAGACACCACCTTCCTTGATATGCTGCTGCGCAACGGCACAGACATAAACGTGTTTGCATCCGATGACAACCACAACGAAGGCCTTTATCCGGACAGCTTCGGCGGTTTTGTTATGGTGCAGGCAGAAGAGCTGAACCATGAAAACATTGTAAACAGCCTGCTGGAAGGCAGATACTACTCCTCCTCCGGTGCAGAAATCACACAGTGGGGCATAAAGGACGGCAATATATATGTGGACTGTGCCCGGGGCAAGTGTGTGAACTTTATCTTCGGCGGCAAGGTAGGCTCCAGCAGAACAGTGGTTTATGCCAATGACCTGCCACTGAAACACGTGGAATCTCCGCTGAAAGGCTGGGAGACAACAGTGCGAATTGAAGTGATTGATATGAACGGCAAAAAAGCCTGGACAAACCCTATAAGGCTGAAATAAACTGTTCCGTATATTTAAACATAATGAAAAAAGAGACAAAGATAATCTTTGTCTCTTTTTTATATTCAGAGTTATATTCAGAAATTTCTTTTCATTTTTCTGTGGTAAAGCGGCCTGTCCTCCGCCGGCCGGGTAAGGGATGTAAGCATACCTTTTTCGGCCATTTTTTCCATGCGGGCAGTAATAAAACCGGTGTTTATACCCAGCTGATACCTGCCTATGACACTGCCCACCACCTGGGCCTGCAGGAATTCTTCCGGCTGATTCTGTATCTCTTTTATAATAAAGCTGTCGTAGAAATCTTCCGGTACAGACTGGCTGCGGCCGCTTATTACAGCGCGCAGAGGCCCATTTTCTGCCATAAGCTTTTTCCACTCATTGGCATACATTTTTATATCTATATTTCGCAGCTGTACCGGGCTATAGAGTTTGTGCCAGTATTCCATTCGCACCTCGCCCCAGCCGCTGTAGTTTATTTTGCCGTAGGGTGTTTCCCGCCACAGAGGCAGGCATACAGTATATATT
The DNA here is from genome assembly GCA_017400025.1 of Oscillospiraceae bacterium. Next base: position 160 of record JAFQAF010000256.1, on the reverse strand, counting down.
TTGTTTTCAAATTCTCCCAGACTGTCCAGCCAGGCGCAGAACCACAGCATGCCGAAGTATTCGTCCGGATTATTGCTGTACCATATACGCAGGCTTTCGCCTTTGTCCAGTTTTTTCTTTATTTTCTCCAGGTCTTTCAGCACACCGGGCACAATTTTTT
>JAFQAF010000255.1 GCA_017400025.1 Oscillospiraceae bacterium | reverse complement strand
CTGTGAGAAGCCTCCTTCGCTACCGATGATGATTGCCACATTGTCAGCGGCGGAGAAATCAGTCCGGGAGAGCTTTTCTGTGCCGTGTTCATAGAACAGGAACACCTTGTCGTAATCTGCCAGCTGCGGCAGGATTTCTTTGAAGATGTGGGTTCTGTCCACCGTCATAGGGGCAGAGCGGCCGGACTGTTTGCAGGCTTCGTCTGAAATTTTCTGCAGGCGTGTGATTTTTGAATCGTCCTTTTTGCTTTTCTGTGCCACACAGTATTCGCTGACAAAGGGCACAAGGCGCACTGCGCCCAGTTCACACATTTTCTGTGTGATAAATTCCAGTTTGTCCGCCTTTGGCAGTGCCATATAGACTGTGAGCTTTTTTGAAGGCTCTGCAGGGTTTTTCTCCTTTGAAAGTATATCAAAGGTGATTTGTTCTTTTTCAATTGTGCGGGCGGCGGCGGTGTAGTCCCAGCCGGATTTGTCGGTAAGGATTACGGTGTCGCCCTCTTTTATGCGCATTACCTTTACAAGGTGGGCGGCTTCCGGGCCGGTGACAGTGGCTGTGGTGCCGTCAGTGGATGTTAAGAAATATCTGTGTGCCATAGTTTATTATATGATGGTGATATGGGTGTTTTGTGTAGAATTGTGGAATCAGTGGGTTGCTTCTATACATACCCAGCCGTTTTTCTCGTGAACTTTTCTGATATTGAAGCCCAGGTTTTCAAGGCAGGCGATAACTTCGTCCTTGCGGGTATCGATAATGCCGCTGGTGATGTAGAGGCCGTCTTCTGCCAGGAACTGCGGGATAACCCGTGAAAGGGCTATAACAGCATTGGCAACGATGTTTGCAACAATGATGTTGTATTTACCGGTGGCTTTGTCTGCAAGGTCGCCCACTTTGATGGTGAACTTGTCTGCCACGCCGTTAAGCTCTGCATTTTCGATGGCAACCTTTACGGCTGTAGGGTCAATATCCACCCCTTCAACGTCTGCAGCACCCAGCAGGATTGCGCCGATGCCCAGGATGCCACTGCCTGTGCCCACGTCCAGCACTCTTTCGCCGCCTCTGATTTCGCGGTCAAGAACTTCCAGGCAGAGGTATGTGGTTTCGTGTGTGCCTGTGCCGAAGGCCATACCTGGGTCCAGCTTCAGTACCTTGCGGTCTGTTTCATAGTTTTCCCAGGATGGGCATACGGCCAGATTTGTGCCGATATCCATTGGGTGATAGTATTTTTTCCAGCCTGTTTCCCAGTCTTCCTGATTGATGTACACAACCTCGCAGCGGTATTCCACGCCCAGTTCGTCCAGGCGGCTTTCCAGTGTAAGGCGTGCATTCTGTGCATCCAGTTCCGGTGAGATGTAATGATGCACGATGATTTCGTTTCTGTCTTTTTCCAGCAACTCGGCCTCGATAAGGTCAACGTGTGCTATTTCCTCCACCTGCTGTTCCAGGTCGGAATAGTCTTCTATCTGAACGCCCATAGGGCAGACTTCTGCGGAAACAAAGTCGAATATATCTTCATATTTTTTGTCTGTGATGATTTTAAGATCTGTCCACTGCATAAAAATGCCTCCTTTTTGTCATTAACTTTCAGTATAACATAAAGTGGAGAATTTTCATAGAGGAATATGGCGTGGTGGATGGTCAAAATATTTCAGCTGTGGTTGTAGTGTTGGGGAAATTTTAATCTGTAATGGTTGCCGGACGGGCGGATAATATCCGCCCCTACGTGGGAGAGGTGTAACGGAGAGGGTGCAGGCCATTACGGCTGAGGTTATGTGATAATGGGCATAGGCGGAGTGCTACAGCTCTTTATAAAAAAAGCAGGCCGGAGCCTGCTTTGATGAATGCTATTTAAGTTTGTTTTTAATCCAGTGGAGGAAATTTTCTTCATTGCCGTAGGTAAAAGAGCCTTTTTCCACACGGAGGAGGACGTTTTCGTTTCTGAAAAGAAGATAGGCATTGTCTGTTTCTTCTGCCCATTTGTAATCAGAATATGAGAACACGCTGGAACTGTTGCCGTCTGCCACGGTGATTTTGTCATCAAAGGTGATGGTGCGTATCCAGCGGTCTGTGTTCATTGACTGCAGTGCCAGGCGGTACTGTTTTTTAATCTGCTGTTTTCTCTGTATAAACAGCTGGTATGCAAAGACAACGGCAAATACGCCGCCTATAAGGGCAAAGTCATAGTCTTTGCCGGCTGTGCAGACTGCGGCCATCACAGCGGACACGGCGATGCCGGCAAGCTTTAATGTTTTCCATCTTTTCAGCTTTATAGTGGCCTCTTTGCCGATAGGTTTGTTGATAATAGCCATGTATTTTTCTTCTGTAATTTCTGTCTGTGATATATATGAAGTCATTGTTTTCTCCTTGAAGCTATGTTTTTTTTATTCAGAGTGACATCAGCAGGGCAGGGAACAGCTGCGGGATTTCTGCCGGAAGCTGATAGCTTCCCCTACGGGGCAGGGGGTGCAATACAATTTAGTCACCGAATATACCAATGGTGCGATGTGGAAGCGGTTTTATGGTATTATTGCTGCGGGATTTCTGCCGGTTATTATTTTATCACAAGACGGTGAGTATATAAAGTGAAAATTATATAAAAAGAAAAGGGCACTTTTCAGTGCCCTTTGTTATTCTTACAGTTCAATCTTGGAGTAAAGGCCGAAGCTGGATTCGTCAACAAGTTTTTCTGTTCTTGTTTTCTGTGCCTGTGGTGCCGGCTTTTCTCTGCGGTTGTTTTTGTTGTAAGGTTTTTTGCCGCCTTTGTTATTGTTGTAGCGTGGTTTTGGGTTTGTGGAGTAAACCATTACGCGGCGGGATGCGCCTTCGCCTTTGGATTCGCTCTTTACGCCTTCAATCTGGCTGATAGCTGCGTGGATGATGCGGCGGTCGTATGGGTTCATAGGTTCAAAGCCGAACGGACGGCCTGTCTTAAGAACTTTTGCTGCTGCTTTCTTTGCGCTGTTTACCAGGTCTTTTTCACGTTTCTGGCGGTAGCCGGCAACGTCAACAGAGATTTTTTCAAAGCTGTCGTCAGAGCGGTTAGCTGCAAGGCCTGTAAGGTAGGAGAGAGCCTCCATAGTTTCGCCTTTGCGGCCGATAAGTGCGCCCACGTCATCGCCGGAAATTTTGATTACATAGCCTGTTTCTGTTTTTACAGGTGTCAGTGTGTAGTTGCCTTTGTGGAACTGGCCGATTACGCTTTCAAGAAATTCCACAGCATATTTTGCCTTTTCGGAAAGGTCTTCCACTGCTACTGCTTCCTGGGCAGGCTTTGTTTCTGCTTTAACTTCTTCAGCCTGTGGTTTTGCAGGTTTTTCCTGTTTTGGTGCAGGTTTTTCTGCTTTTTTCTTTTCCTGTTTAGGCTGAGGTTTCTTTTCTTCCTTAGGCTGTTCTTTCTTTGCCTTAGGAGCTGGTTTTTCCTCTTTTTTAGGTTCTTCAAAGAGAGATTTAACATCAAAATCTTCTTCTTTTTCATATACTCTTACCTGTGCAGGTTTACCTTTGAAGAGGAAGAATTTCTTTTCAGGAAGCTGGAGCACTTCGTAGGAAACAGCGTCTGTGGCAAGGCCCAGTTCCTGTGCACCCAGCTGTACAGCTTCTTCAACTGTAGCTGCTGATTTGATTACTTCTCTCATTATTATTCACCGTATTTTTCTTTGTCCAGTGCTCTGGCTTTTTCCAGACGGCGGCGTACTGTTTCTGCCTCGTCTGCAGAGTCATATGTGTCTTCCACATATTTGTCCTGTGCGTAAGCCTTTGCTTTTTTCACTTTTGCCGGACGTGCCTTTTCTGCTTCTTTTCTTGCCTGTTTTGCTGCGTAGATTTCTTCTTCAATCTTTGCTTTTTCCTTTTCAGGGTTTACAAAGATATTGATGATGTATTCCTGGATGATACCGAACACGCTGGAGAAAATCCAGTAGATGGAAACACCTGCAGGCATGATGAATGCAAAGTAACCCATCATAAGTGTAGTAGCACCCATCATCATATTTGTGGAACCTGTGGACTGCTGGCCGGACAGCTTTGTGCTGATTCTTGTCTGCAGGAACATAAAGATAACTGACAGAACAGGGATGAGCAGCAGGGAGTTGATAACTTTCAGGCTTGGTGTAGCTGTAAGGTCCATACCAAGGAATGTGAGGTCCATAGCCTGAACAGTAGCGATTGTTTCTGCATCCAGTACGGAAGCAAAAGCGGAAGGTGTTTTCTGGATAGCACCGATAATATCTGTCTGTGGGCTGTATTTTGACAGTTCACCAACAATACCCTGTGCGATTTCCATCAGCTGGCCAGGTTTTGCAACTGTACCGATAAGCTTTTTGGAAACACCTGCAATGTGCTGCAGCGGATTGTAGATAACGTTGATAAGACCAAACAGGATTGGCATCTGGATGAGCACTGGCAGACAGCCACTGGTCATGGAGAAGTTGTGGTCTTTCTGCAGACGTGCCAGCTCTTCAGACTGTTTCTGCTGGTCGTTTGCATATTTTTTCTGAATTCTCTGGATTTCCGGCTGGAAAGCAGTCATTCTGATTGTGGATTTCTTCTGTTTCACTGAAAGCGGGAAAAGAAGAATTTTTGTAACAAGTGTGAACAGTATCAGTGTGATACCGTAGTTGCCTACAAGATTGTAGATGCAACGCATGATCCAACCAAGTGGAATTGCAATTAATTCAAATATTGCACTCATTTTTTTCCTCCGGAGCCGTGAGTTTACGGCTGTTTAGTGTTTGTCCACTTACCTTTCGGCGGGACAGGGTCGTAGCCGCCGGCCGACCAGGGATTGCAGCGGAGTATACGCCATGTGCCAAGGACCAGGCCTTTGACGGCGCCGTGAATTTCGATAGCCTGTATCATATAGCTGCTGCAGGTAGGCCAGTAGCGGCAGTGGTGGCCCAGGTGGGGGGATATGTATTTTTTATAAAGCTTTATTGGAAATATCAGTATTTTCTTCAGCATTTATAACTCCCGCCTGAGTGAGCCGGTCTTTTATCAGAGGTATAAGGGCCCAGCTTTTGCATCTGGTGGCCTTTGAGCGGGCCACGAAGATAAGGTCATAGCTTTGTGACATATCCAGATTCAGCGTTTGGAGTGCTGCACGGATAACGCGGCGTGCACGGTTGCGCTGGACTGCACCGCCTATTTTTTTGCTGGCGGTAATGCCTATTCTGGTGTGGCCGTAGCGGTTTTTCAGAACGTATATAACCAGGTATGGTGTGACGAACGAAATACCTTTGCGGTACCCCCTGACAAAGTGTCTGTTTTCGTTGATTGATTTGAACTTCATCTTAATCCTTTCTGTAATGGGAAAGGTTAAAAGAAAACTGTCTCTTTTTTCTGAAAGGCGGCGGAAAACGGGGAAATTCAACATTTATATAAAAATATGTTGAAAACTGTACCGGATTTTAAAAATGCCGTAAATAGAAACAAAGACCACACTCCGGTGGCCTTGCTTAATTATTTCAAAAAATAAGAGAACAAACAAAGGCTATAAATTAAACTGCAAGTTTAGCTCTGCCTTTTGATCTTCTTTTAGCGATTACTTTTCTGCCGTTTTTTGTAGACATTCTGTTCAGAAAGCCGTGTACTCTTGCTCTTGTGCGTTTCTTTGGCTGATAAGTTCTTTTCATTGTTTTTTGTCCTCCTGTCTTAAATTTTTAATATATGCAAACGGGAAACCCGTTGCCGACTGTGTATGGCAAGGCCGTAACCTTGCAAGATAAAAGTATATAATAAATAAGCCCCCGTTGTCAAGGGGAAAATATGCCTATTTCGGGGAAAAAAGTGGACGGCGGCAGGGGCAGGCAAAGCGCCGGAGCGGTATTCTGCGCCAGCAGAATAAGCCGGGGTGCTTACCGGGGCCAACGGTGCACCATGCGCGGAATGTGGGAGGATTCTGAAAAGGGATGTCCGGAGGCCATCCCCTACGCGCAGTATTTAATTTCAGATATTCAACCGACGGAGAGTTTTGGCGGGAAGCTGACAGTTTCCCCTGCGTGGGCTGCGGGAGAATTCTGAAAAGGGATATCCGGAGGCCATCCCCTGTGCGCAGTATTTAATTTCAGATATTCAATTGACGGATGTTTTTGGCGGGAAGCTGGTAGCTTCCCCTACGCAGGCTGTGCAGATTTTTCTGCAACGGGATGTCCGGAGGCCATCCCTTGTGCGCAGTATTTAATTTCAGATATTCAACCGGCGGAGGGTTTTTTACGGGAAGCTGGTAGCTTCCCCTACGCAGGCTGTGCAGATTTTTCTGCAACGGGATGTCCGGAGGCCATCCCCTACGGGGTCCTG
>JAFQAF010000254.1 GCA_017400025.1 Oscillospiraceae bacterium | reverse complement strand
CGGAATATATCTGCTGTTATTCCTGTGAAAGGCATAAAGATGACAGAACATATCATAGGAAGAGCTGAAATCATTCCCATTGCTGCAACAGACCCTGTTTTCTGAAGGATATGGTATGAAATTGCGGTTGTGTACAATATGTCACCGGCACAGCTTACAGAGCTGCCTGCAATTATAAGTAAAAAATTATTATTGAACAGCTGATATGTATTTTCCTTTTTCATATATCTCATTTTTTACTGTTCCGCCTGTACTTTTTTCCAGAGTTCGTTCATCTGCGGTATGGCACGACCCTCTTTCTCTATTCGGTTTGACAGTATATCTGCGGCAGTGTTTCCCCAGCTCCTGAAGTCTGGTGTATAGCTGCTCTCCATCTTTATGAAAAGTTCAGGTTGCTTTTTTGCGTTTTCTGGATTGCTGTCATATTCATTTGCTGCGTGTACAGCTTTTTTCAAATATATTTCTGCTTCCGGTAGTTTGTCTTTCAATATGTACAGCTCTGCACACAATTCATAAATCAATACATTCAACTTGGTGTACAGTGTGGTTTCTTCTTTTTCGCAGCAACTGCTGTATATGCTTTCCAACCAAAGCAATGAACTCAATGCTGCATCGTAATCTTCAAGCTGAAAAAATATATCTGCAAATCCCATAACCGTACGCTGTATGTTCATAAGGGAAGAAGATATAGCTTTTGAAAGATACTGCATAGCTTCTTCCGGCCTGTGTATATCAGCAAGAATATTGCCAATTCGTGCATTGTTTACTCCACCGGGATTGTTTGCTTTTAGAATATCAATGCATTTTTCGGTGTCCCCCATAAAACTGTAGAGCCGTGAAATTCCATTGTATATGGACAAATGGCTTATGGATTCGTCAGTATTCTGTTCAAGCAGGCTGTCTGCATGGGTGAACAATTCTACTGCACGCAGGCATACTGTTTTTTCACGGGTTAAAAAAGCTTTTGTAAACCATATTGCTGCAGTATAGTAAACTACGTTGAAATCATTTGGATATTTTACCAGAGCTTTTTCGGCATAGGGAATACCTTCATCATACCGGTAATCGAGATAATACTGCTTCATTTTTTTTACAGTCTGCCGGTAGGAATCTTTTTTCATCTCATATCCCAATAAATAGTCTACAGAAACTTCAAACAATTCAGCCAATTCAATAATCAAGGATATATCCGGTACAGATAATTCGCTTTCCCATTTTGAAACAGCACCTGTAGATACGTTTAATGTCCGGGCCAGGCTTTCCTGGGTAATATTATTGCTCTTTCGCAGCCTGCGTATATTTTCAGCCAGTTTCATATAAGCCTCCTTTTTGTTGGTAGTTTAAATATACCACAATTGCAGCCGCGTTTGAACATACTGATTGTATTAACAGTGAAAAAATAATTTTACCTACAGTAAAATTATTTCAGGATTTGTGTAATAATGTATTACTGTCTTGTAAATTTATCCCATTAATACTATAATTAATAAAATAAGGCTTTTTAGTATATTCAATATAAAGGAAAAACAAATTGAACAGTAAATATAAATTCTTGATTTCAAATACCGGTCTGTTTTTTATCAGCACCTTCAGCAGCAAGTTCCTTGTATTTCTGCTTATGCCTATTTATACGGCGGTGCTTTCCCCGGCGCAGTTCAACGCCGCAGACCTGGTTACACAGACGGCCAACCTGCTGATACCGCTGGTGTCCCTTGGTATACCAAACAGTATCATCCGCTTCGGCCTGGATAAAAACTATTCAAAACGCGGTGTGTTCACCACTGCTGCCCTCACATACTTTTTTGGCTTTTCACTGCTGCTGGCATTTTACCCTGCCATAGTAAAGCTGGAGTTTGTTTCCTACTATGTGCGCTATATGTATCTGTTCCTTTTCTGCAGCTGCCTGCGCACACTGGTACAGCAGTTTGTCCGTGCAAAAACCTATACCCGCCTTTATGCCGCAGACGGCATTATGGCCACTGTAAACACTCTGCTGTTTGTTTACCTCTTCCTTGTAAAATTTGATATGGGAGTGGAAGGCTACATTCTGGCCACAATTGCGGCAGACTTTGTCAGCTTTTTGTTCCTTTCCGTTGTCAGCGGCTGCTGGAAAAATTTCTCCCTGAAAAAAGCCACACCGCAGCTGGCCAGGGAAATGCTGGGCTACTGCCTGCCGCTGATACCTACCGGGGTTTTCTGGTGGATTACCAATGTGTCTGACCGCTATCTGGTCACAGCCATGGTGTCTGCCTCTGTGGGCGGTATCTATGCCATCAGCTATAAAATCCCCTCTATTGTAAACCTTTTCTCCACTGTGTTCACAGAGGCCTGGCAGATTTCTGCAGTGCAGGAGGGCCAGCAGCAGAACCCGGAAAAATTCTTCAAAACAGTATTCCGTGCCTATCAGGGCATTATGTTTATGGCCGGCGCTGGGCTTATACTGCTGTGCAAACCGCTGACAGATATTATGGTGGCCCCGGAATATTACGAATCCTGGCGCTTTATGCCGGTGCTGATTATGGCCACTATCTTCTCCAGCTTTTCCGGCTTTATGTCCAGTATCTATATGGTGCAGAAAAACGGCAAGGCAAACCTTTTCACAATGATGGCCGGTGCCATTTCCAACATAGCGATGAACATTGTATTTATCCCGAAAATGGGCGCGCAGGGCGCGGCAATAGCCACCTTCATCAGCTATGCCCTGGTATTTATCCTTCGTGCACTGGGCACAAGAAAGTTTATCAATATCTCTGTTTCACCACTGTTTATGCTGGTGAATGTGGGGCTGATGGCTGTGCTGTCCCTTGTTATGATTTATGAAGTAAAACATTGGATTATCATCAGCGTGGTTATGACAGCCGTGATAATAGCATACAACTTTGTGCCGCTGTTCAGCTTTGTGAAAAGCATTCTCCGCTCACTGCTGAAAAGAAGACGCAGGGTGTGACTGTAAGCTTGTAAAAGTGTAAATATTATGAAAAATAAGAAAGAGCAGTTTCTGTAACTGCTCTTTTGTTGTATAATAAAATAAAGAAATAACTATAGGGAGGGGTACTATGCAATTACAGTTTGTAGGTGCCACACACGGTGTTACAGGGTCAGCACATCTGCTGACAGCCTGCGGCAAAAAAATACTTATCGATTACGGTATGCGCCAGGGGCGGGAGGAGCGTATTTCCTATGACCTGCCCATACCTCCCGGCAAGCTGGATGCCGTACTGGTCACCCATGCACATATCGACCATACAGGCTATCTGCCGCTGCTGACAAAAGGCGGCTATGACGGAAAAATTCATTCCACCGGTGCCACAGCAGACCTGTGCCGTATTATGCTTATGGACTCTGCACACATCCAGGAATCTGAAGCAGAGTGGGAAAGCAGAAAGAACCGCCGCAGCGGCAAAAAGGAAGTGGAGCCGCTGTACACACAGGACGATGCACAGGCCACACTCCGTCTTTTCCGCGGCCATGAATACGAGGAAAAGGTGGAACTGTTTGAAGGCATCACTGTCACTTTCCACGATATAGGCCACCTTATAGGCTCTGCGGCCATAGAGGTGAATATAAATGAAAACGGCGTTGAGAGAACGGTGGTTTTCTCCGGTGACGTGGGCAATATTGACCAGCCGCTGATAAAAGACCCTCATTTTATAAAATATGCAGACTACATTGTGTGCGAAAGCACCTATGGTGACAGACTGCACACAGTGGTGAAGGACTACCGCGTTGACCTGGCAAATGTAATCCAGGAAACCTTTGACAAAGGCGGCAATGTGGTTATACCTGCCTTTGCAGTGGGCAGAACCCAGGAGCTGATGTATTTCCTGCGTGATATTATCACAAGGGATATGGTACACGGCCACAAAATACCGGTTTATATAGACAGCCCTATGGCAATAGAAACAGTAAAGGTTTTTGATGACAATATCTACGGATATTTTGATGATGAAGCCATGGCAAAGGTAAAGGACGGCATAGACCCTATCAACTTCCCTACACTGAAGACTGCTGTAACAGCAGACGAAAGTAAGATGATAAACTTTGACAAACAGCCAAAGGTTATTATCTCTGCTTCCGGCATGTGTGATGCTGGCCGTATCCGCCACCACCTGAAGCACAACCTCTGGCGTGCAGATTCCACAATAGTGTTTGTAGGCTATCAGGCAGAGGGCACTCTGGGCCGCCGCCTGCTGGAGGGAGTGGACAAAGTAAAGCTGTTTGGCGAAACCATTGAAGTGAACGCAAAGATAATAAAGCTGGATGGCATATCCGGCCACGCTGACCAGAAAGGCCTTATCCGCTGGCTGAAAGGTTTTGAAAACAGACCGGAAAAAATCTTCCTTGTCCATGGTGACCACGATGTTCTGCCGGTATTTGAAAAGAAAATTGAGGAAGAACTGGGCTGGGATGCCTACAGCCCGTATTATACAGATGTGTTTGACCTTGTTACAGGCCGGCATATCTACGTTGCACCAAAAACTGTGTACTCAAAGCCGAAACAGACAGCTGCCGGTGTATCCAAAGCTTACGCCGCATTGCTTAAAGCACTGGAAAGACTTACTGCCATTGTGCGCAAGGCTGCCGGCTACCCTAATGAAGACCTTAACAGCGCCCGCCGCGCAATTGAAGAAATCTGCGACAGGCTGGAAAGATAACAAAATAAATGGAATTACCCCCCCGGACTGCATACCGCAGCCCGGGGGTTCTGTTCAGAAGTATAAAACGGAATATTTCTGTAGAAAACAATGCACAGTTTTTTATATTGCATACTGGGCTGAAACAGCGTCCCGGACCTGCCGGAAAGAGGATTTCCACTGATATTTCAGCTTCTGTTCAAACTGCCGTCACTTTGGGAATATATAATAATTGCAGTATGAACAGGAGGCACACATG
>JAFQAF010000253.1 GCA_017400025.1 Oscillospiraceae bacterium | reverse complement strand
GTTTGTTATATCTGTATAGCCCTCTGTGTCCCGCCGCTGTATCTCTTCTGCAACAGGAAGCCGGAAACCGGTGTAGAAATCGTATGTAACCGGCCGGCTGTCACAGCCGGTCAGCCCCACTGCCAGCACTGCGGCCATAACAAAGGCAATTATTCTTTTCATTCATTCTTCTCCTTTATCTGTATGATGCAATGTCAGATTTCAAATTCCATCAGTGCCCGGTTAGGCGGTGAGAAAGAGCAGTATTCCTCGTTTTCCATATCCTGGAAATATGTCTTTATTGTGCGGCATACGCCGCCGTGGCACACAATCAGCACTGTCCTGCCGCTGTATTTCTCCACAATTTCGTCCATCCGGTTGTACACTCGCTGTGCCAGCTTCATAATGGATTCGCCCCCAAAATGGCTGTGGGCAAATTTTCTCTTTTCCGCCTGATACACCGGGTCGTCACGGTCACTGCCTTCATACCGGCCAAAGTCCTGCTCGCGCAGGCGGCGGTCAGTTTCCACCGGCAGCCCCAGTCTTTCTGCCACTGCCCGGGCTGTCTGGCGTGCACGTATCATATCAGAGGCTATTATTACCTCTATGCCCTTGTCCCGGGCGTTTTCAGCCAGCCGCTGTGCCTGCCGCAGGCCAGTTTCTGTCAGTGGTATGTCTGTGCTGCCGCAAACGCGGTTTTCGGCGTTCAGCCGGGTCTGCCCATGGCGTGCCACATATATTTTCATGGTTTTCTCCTTGGTGTAAAGTGTGGTTTTTATCAGAAAACTATCTGATAAAGTTTGTTCTCACCGGCCGTTCCTTTTCAGGCAGGCCGTATTTTTCCTTGCCCAGGGCAATGCTTTTCATCAGAAAAGCCATATTTCTTGCCAGGGTGCGCATCTGCTGCAGGCCCTCGCCGTCCTGCTCTGCTTCGCCTGGGGCAGAACCGTGTATGCCGTTCCAGTACTGGCCGCTGGCCACCGGCATGCCGGAAATGGTAAAGTATTTGTTTATCCGGTCAAAGGTGGATGTAATGCCGCCGCGGCGTGCCACTGCTGCCACAGCCCCCACCTTCATGTGCAACTCGCCTCTGTAGGAATAGAACAGTCTGTCCATAAAGCTGAACACTGTGCCGTTGGCAGAGGCGTAGTACACCGGTGTGCCCACCACCATACCGTCACATTCTGCCAGTATTTCTGCGGCTTCGTTCACCACATCGCCGAACACACAGCTGCCTTTTTCCCTGCATTTTCCGCAGGCAATACAGCCGCGCACATCCTTTGTGCCTATGTTCAGTGTCACTGTTTCTATGCCTTCTTCGCTGAATACCTTTTTCATTTCCTCCAGGGCAATGGCAGTGTTGCTGCCGCTGCGCGGGCTTCCGTTTACAAGCAAAACTTTCATATTTTCACCTTCACAATTTATTTGTATCAATTGTAACACAGAGGGTGGCTTTTTGTCTATCTGTGCCAAATTTCACAAATCATATAAAGTGTATATGATAAAAAATTCGACACAATGACGAAATTATATAAACTTCAAAAGCGCCTTTGATTTTCTTTGTAAAATTAGGTATAATTATACTTAAGAAAACTATGAAAGGTGTGTATCAAAGTGTTTAACGTAGGCGATATTGTTTTTTATTCTTCCACCGGCGTGTGTGAAGTGATAAGTATAGGTGACCCCGGTGTCGGTCTGCCAACCCATGTGGATTATTACACCCTGCAGCCACTGTCCAAAAATCACCGCGAAATGATTTATGTGCCTACAGACACAAAGGCCTTTATGCGCTATGCCCTTACCAGCGGCAGGGTGCAGGAATATATAGAGGCTATAAAGGATATACAGCCGGCTTACCCTGAAAGCCGCAACCCAAAGGCTATTCAGGATTTTTACCAGTCCATGATGCAGACCTATGACAGCGCAAACCTGCTGCAGGTTATAGTAAGCCTTACTCTGAAAAAACGTGAAATGGCCAGGCGCAACAAAAGCCTGAACCAGACCCAGACCAATTTCCTCAAACGTGCACAGGAAATGGTGTACAATGAATTCGCCTTTGCCCTGGGCAAATCCAGCGACGAAATAGCACAGATTATAGAAAACAGTATTGTATAAAATAAAACAGTAAATAATAAAGCAGCCCGGAACACTCCGGGCTGCTTTGGTGATTAAGGAGAAAAATCGGGGCCAAAAGATATTCTGATATCAGATATATTGACCTTATGTTATTTTTAATATATCATTATAATAGGATTAAATCAAATTAATGGAATTTATGCTGAGGATAAAATATTTTTATAGTCCGGGAGGGAATTATGGAGATACGCCAGCTGATTACATTTATTACTGCTGCACAGATGTCCAGCTTTTCAAAAGCGGCGGAAGCACTGGGCTATACCCAGTCTGCCGTTACAATCCAGATAAAAAATCTGGAGGAAGAGCTGGATACAAAACTGTTTGACCGCATGGGCAAGCAGGTGTCCCTCACTGCCCGGGGCAGGCAGTTTCTTGCCTACGCCCACAATATAGCCAATGAAATCAGCCAGGCCAAAACCGCCCTTGCCGGAGAAGGGGAGCTGAAAGGCAGTATAACTATAGGAACAAATGAATCCCTCTGTTTTACAAAACTGCCGGCTATACTCACCTATTTCCGCCAGCACCACCCGAAAATGAACATCTGTATAGTGCTTGACTCCCCCGAACAGCTGCTGGAAATGATGGAGCACAATCAGGTGGACCTGGTATATTTCCTGGACGAGCCGTGGTACAACAACAGCTGGCAAAAGGAAATGGAAGAAAAAGAGCCTGTGGTATTTGTATGCGCCAGCCGCTGCCGCTTTGCAGGCAAAACAGGGCTGAAAATAGAGGACTTTCTGGACCAGCCCTTTTTCCTCACCGAAAAAAACGCCAACTACCGCCGTGCTCTGGACCGCTATCTGGCTTCAAAAAACATAGAGCTTACCCCTTTTGTGGAAATAAGCGATACCGAATTTATTCTCAAAATGGTAGAACTGAACAACGGCATGTCTTTCCTGCCCAAATTTGCAGTGGAAAAAAGCGTGGCAGAAGGCCGTCTTGCCATACTGGATGTGCCGGAAACTGATATACATATGTACCGCCAGATTTTTTATCACAAGGACAAATGGAAAACCAGGGAAATGGAAGAGTTTATCCGTGTGGCAAAAATGGACCTGGACTGACCGGCCTGTTCGGAATGCAGCCTTCGGTCTGAAAATACAATTGCAACTGATAAAGGCACAGCATTACAGCTGTGCCTTATGTTTTTATTTGCAGTTTTACAGGTCAGGGCAGGTCTGTGTCTGTCAGTATGCCGGTGTCTTTGTTTTTTCTGCCTGCCGGCAGGGCAACGGCTGTTCTGGGCAGTGGTATATGTATGCCCAGAACCACTTTTATTATCCACACAAAGAATACCAGCACCAGCACCGGTATCAGACAGGATGTCACCAGCATCACAGCCAGTGCCTCCAGAAAGCTGTTCAGCTTGTTCTGGGCGTTTGTCACAGCGTCAGACACACCGGTCTGTATGCCGGAAATCAGCCCGGAAACAGACCATTTTTTGCTTTCCTGCTCTATTTCTTCCGGTGCATCAGTGGCGGATTCAATGGTCTGCTGTATGGATGTGTTATAGGTTTCTTCTATTATGCCGCTCACCTTTACACTCACAGGTATCACCATCACCAGCACTGCCCCCAGCAGAGCCATTTTCAGCGCGGCAGAGGCCATGGTGCGGTTTTTAAACCATACCCAGGCCAGCCCCAGGCCGCAGGCCACAGGGAACAGCACATAGCAGGCGGCATAGCCTGTAATGGTCAGCAGATATTTTTCCAGATATATTGCACAGATTACCAGCAGAAAACCGCTGCTCAGGTCTGTCAGCTTGTTTGCAATAGGGGAACCCACGTCGTCCGGCAGCACTGTTATGGCGGCAGATGCAGCGGCAGAGGCGGCCGTCAGTTCCATTACAGTGGCTTTCTTTTCGTCCAGATGTGCAATGGTTTCAGAATAAAAGGCAGGGTCTGTCAGGTGCTTCGGTGCCCACAGCACACTTACCAGGCACAGCCCGGCCAGCAGCAGTGAAAGAACGGTTTTTATTGCAGTTTCCTTTTTCATGGGTGTCTCCCTTCATTGAATCATCATTTTTCGATGTAATTATACATTAAAAAATGTGTAAAGAAAATGAATATCACAGAATCTTAACAATTGGAGATAAAACAGCAGCCGGCGGCAAAAGTTTGTGTCAGTTATTATGATATGCGGCAGTTGAAAAAACTTCTGTATTCATATATACTTTTATAAAAGCCCTTACCGGAGGTACTATGAGCCAGACAAGAAGTAAAACAGAGATTGATGCACTGTATAAGGAACTGAATGTTTACGCAGACCAGGAATATGTATTTGCCATTTTTTATGAAAGATATATCAATCAGCTGCGCGATTACGGCAATGGTGTCCTTATCAATATGGTAGAGGTGCACACCCTTACAATGATTGCAGACCAGCCGGGCATAACAGTAAACGAGCTGGCAAAGCAGTGGCGCCGCACAAAAGGGGCCGTTTCACAGAATGTGAAAAAACTGAGCCGGAAAGGCCTGATAAGGAAGGAGCGCAGCGAAAAGGACAGCAGAAATGTACACCTGTATGTTACAGAGCTGGGGCAGGAACTGGCTGACCTTCATAAAAAGTATGATGTGGAGGAGGTGCTGAAACTGCGCAATGACCTGCTGAAAGACTGTACACAGCAGGAACTTGACACTTTCTATAAAGTGCTGACACTGTATAACACAAAATGGGACGAAAGCAAACTGTAAAAAGATGAACACAAAGAAACTGCAGGTACGGGCCTGCAGTTTTTTTGTGCATAATTGCATATAAAAAATTCCTGTAATTTATAAAAACGCTGAAAATGACAAATTTAATTGACAAAAAATAGTATACCTACTAAACTAATAGTAACTTATGACTGAACTGATGTTTACAACTGCAATGTTCAGCTGGAAAAGGAGAACGTATTATGAGCGAAACAAAAAAAGCCAAAATGACCACCTTCACGTGGTTTGCTGTGTTTATCTGCGGTCTTGGCTCAACTGCAACAGGTGCACAGAGTATCATCAAAAACTTCTATGTTATTTACAAAGAAGCCAATATGCTGACTGACGGCCAGATGGGTACAATTCTCAGTATTATGAGTATTGCACAGGTGCTGTCCTACTTCTATGGCGGTATCATCAGTGACATTATAAAACCAAAGACAATGCTGACATTTGCCTGCGCCAGCTATTGTGTCAGCTCTGTGATTCTGGCAACAAACCCTGGTTATGTGGCATCCATTATCATTTTCTGTCTGTTTGCCCTCACACCTTTCTGGGCACCGATGGTAAAACTCCTTGCCACAACCACACCGCCTGAACTCAGCGGTAAAGTTTACGGCTGGCTGGATTCTTTCACAGGTCTTACAGGGCTGGTGGTTGGCCTTGCCACCACATGGACAGTTGCAAGCTTCGGTTCTGTAATCAGCGTTAAGGTTATGTGTATGATGTATGCTGTAATGGCCGGCATCACACTGGTTGGCGTACAGATTATTGCAAAACAGGCCAAACCGGAAACTGCAGAAGAAAAAACAGAAAGCGAAGAAAAATTCAGTTTTAAAAATGTTCTCAAACTGTGTAAAGACCCTTCACAGTGGCTGGTATGGCTGGGCATCACATTCGGCTATACAGGTTACATCGGTCTTACATATATGTCACCAATGCTGGTAGAATTCTTCGGTATGTCCCAGGCATCCGTTACACTGCTGGACACAATCAGAAACAATGTACTTACCTTTATCATTCCTATCTTTTCAGGCTGGTATGCTGACAAAGTTGGTGCAGTAAAGAGCTACTTCCTGTGGCTGGGCTTCTATATGGCCTCCATCCTGATTATCCTGTTCATTCCTTGGACACCTGCTTACTACATCTTTGCAGTTGCTTCCGTGCTGCTGCTGGCTTCATCCCTTAAAGGCCGCAGCCCGCTGTCCAACACGCTGCTCACAACTGTGCGCACACCAATGGCACTGTTCAGTACATCTGTTGCATTTGAAAGTATGGTTATGACTATTCCGGATACATTTGCATACAGCATGGCAGGCAGTGCTATTGAAAAATACGGTATGACAGGCTATAAATACATATTTATTGTATCTATTGCACTTGTTCTGGCAGGTCTGGTATGCAACATCATCCTTGACCGCAGAATGAAAGCAGGCAAAGACTCCGCATGGTTCTTTGCACACAAAGGCGTAGAAGCCTGATAAAACAATACTGCTCCCGGTAAACAATCCGGGAGCTTTTGTTTTTACGGCATAAAACTGCCTTTTGCCCTGCTGCACCCGGCAATGGTGCCAAAAATATGGACAAGACAATGAAAATATAGTATGATATATGTGTTGAAATATGCCCTTTTAAAGGAGGAAATATATAAATGAAACTTGGTATTGTAGGTCTGCCTAACGTAGGCAAAAGTACACTTTTCAATGCTATCACAAATGCCGGCGCTGCCAGCGCAAACTTTCCTTTCTGCACAATCGAACCAAACGTAGGTGTGGTTGCTGTGCCGGACGAAAGACTGGACAGACTGGCTGAAATGTATAACCCTAAAAAATACACACCTGCCACAATTGAATTTGTGGACATTGCAGGCCTTGTAAAAGGCGCAAGCCACGGCGAAGGTCTGGGCAACAAGTTCCTTTCCCACATCCGTGAAGTTGACGCTATCATCCATATGGTGCGCTGCTTTGACTCCACAGACATCATCCACGTGGAAGGCTCTGTAGACCCTCTGCGCGATATTGAAACTATCGACCTGGAGCTGGTTCTCTCCGACCTGGAAATCGTTCAGAGAAGAATAGACAGAACAAAGAAAGCCCTGAAAGGCGACAAGAGCCTGGGCGACCTGGTTGTAATGCTGGAAAGACTGGAAGAATACCTGGGCGAAGGCAAAAACGCCCGCGGCTTTGAGCTGCTGAATGAAAAGGAAGAGGAATGGTTCCGCGAAATGCCTCTCCTTTCTGCAAAGCCTGTTATCTACGCCTGCAACCTGTCTGAAGATGACCTGCTGGAAGGCATCGAAGCAAATAAATACTACCCTGTAGTAAAACAGAAGGCTGAAGAAGACAAGAGCGGCTGTCTGCCAATCTGTGCAAAGATTGAAGAAGATGTAAACGGCCTTTCAAGAGAAGAAAAAGCAGAATTCCTGGCAGAACTGGGCCTGGAAATCTCCGGTCTGGATACACTTATCCAGGAAAGCTATGCCCTGCTGGGCCTTATCAGCTTCCTGACTGCAGGCCCTGAAGAAGTGCGCGCCTGGACAATCACAAAAGGCACAAAAGCACCGCAGGCAGCAGGCAAAATCCACTCTGACTTTGAACGCGGCTTTATCCGTGCAGAAATCGTGGCTTACAGTGACCTTATGGCCTGCGGCACAATGGCAGCAGCCAAGGAAAAAGGCCTGGTGCGCAGCGAAGGCAAGGAATATGTTATGAAAGACGGCGACGTTACACTCTTCAGATTTAACGTATAATTTCACCTTTTTATAATATTTATGGCCTATAATTAAGCCATAGACAAAGAATTCTGCAATTCAGCGTAAAAAGGAGGTATATGGATGAATATTGGTGTACTGTTTTTCTTCTTTCCGTTCCTGGTATGGGCAATAGGCATAGGGGCAATTATGCTTGCCGTAAAAGGCAATTTCAAAAGAGCAAACCGCCGCAGTGCAAATTCTGTACCCCGCCACAGCCGGCAGACCGGCCGCAGTTTTTCAAAACCGCAGCCTACAGTCAGAATGTCTGCACGGCGCCCCCAGGTGGAAAAAGGCCTGCTGGATATGGATCTGAGCAGGGAAAAGAAAACAAAAGAGAAAAAAGGGATATCCTTCGGCTCTTTCCGCAACACCGGCTATGATACATACGAAACAAAGGGCCGCAGGAAAGACCTGGTCACAGGATACAACAAAAAAATCAAAGGCAGCCGGCGGCGGATGCGCCGTGCACGGGGTATGCAGTACAGCCATACCTATGACGGCCACGAACCGTGGGACAAATGCCTGCCAAAGGAAAAGGACCCCTGGGACCCTGATTTTTACGCATAAAACCAGAACAGCCGGTATGAAAATATCGGCTGTGCTTTTAAAGGGCGCTCTGCCCGGATAATATTACATAACAAAAAGAGGTAAAGTATGAAAACAATTGGTGTTATCGGCGCAATGCCGGAGGAAATCACACTGCTGAAAAGCCGTATGACAGATGTTGCAGTGGAAAAGGTGGCAGGTCTGGAAATTTTTACAGGCACTCTCCACGGCAAAAAAGTGGTGCTGACACAGAGCGGTATGGGCAAGGTTGCCGCAGCCGCCGCCACACAGCTGCTGATTACAAAATACGGCATTGATGCAATTATGTTCAGCGGCATTGCCGGCAATATGACCAGCAAAATCGGCGTAGGTGACGTGGTGGTTTCTAAAGAGGTTACATACCACGATGCAGAAATCCCTATGATTGCACAGCACTACCCAAATATGGACAGCTACTTTGCGGATGAAAATATGATGGCCGCC
>JAFQAF010000252.1 GCA_017400025.1 Oscillospiraceae bacterium | reverse complement strand
TTCCTGCATACATACTGAAACCTGTTGAAGTTACACAAGCCATGACAGAGGTTATAGGTGTAAAACCCACAGCCGCATTTATAGGCAGGGACCTACTGTGTATAGTGGAAGACGAAAACATTGTGCGCAATATGAAACCGGACATGGAAAAAGTGCTGCAGCTGGAAGGTGCGCTTCTCCACGTATCTGCACCGGGAAAAGATTTTGACTGTGTTTCCCGCTCCTTTGCACCTAAGCTGAAAATAAACGAAGACCCGGTATGCGGCAGCGGCCACTGCCATATAGTGCCATACTGGGCCAGAAGACTGGGCAAAAATCAGATAAATGCCTGGCAGGCGTCTGCAAGAGGCGGCCAGCTTTTCTGCACTGTTGCAGGGGACAGAATAAAACTGGCAGGCAGAGCCGCTCTTTTTGCAAAGAGCACAATATTTATTTAACCGGCTTTTATTGCATTTGCAGCCCTTATATACTATAATTTATATATACGAATATGTTATCTGATAACGAGGTTTTATTATGAAAATAGGTATTATCGGTTTTGGTGATATGGGCAGAAGCCTGATCACAGGGCTTATAAAGCAGGGAGTTCCTGCCAAAGACATTGTTGTATGTGATAAAAGCGACCGTGCTGTAAAAAAAGCAGGCGATCTTAACCTGGAAATAGCTGATACAGATACAGTTGCAGAAAAATGCGATGCTGTGCTTATAGCTATACCTAAAAAAGCTTTTACTGAAATGGCTGACGAATGGAAAAAATTCAGCGGAAAACTGATTTTCAGCTGTATGGCAGAAGTGAAAATGCGGGAACTGAAAGCATACTTTGACGGCCAGATTGTAAGGGTTATCCCTACTCTTGCAGCAGAAAACGGGCTGTCCATAGTTGGCATATGCTTTGATGAAAAGGCTGAGGCAGCCGGCAACAAGGAAAGAATAAAAGAAATGTTCTCAAAAGTGGGAACTGTTATAGACTGCACAGAAGAAGAACTGGCACCGCTGACTGCACTTGCTGCCTGCGGTCTGTGCTATGCCGCCTACATACTGGACTGCTTTATCAACACAGCAGAAAAACTGGGCTTTGACCGTGAGGTAGGCCAGAACATAGTTGATAAAACCTTCCATGCCGCAATGGAACTGGGGGACTATGAACTGGTTATAGGCAAAATTGCCGGCCGTGGCGGCATAACCATCAGCGGCGTGAATGTTATGGACGAGGGCAATGTCCACAAAAATATTGACACTGCTTTCAAAACTGCATACGGTGCACTCCTCAAATAAAACAGCATCAGAAAAGGCTCCCTTTCCGGGAGCCTTTTGTTTTGTCATTATGCTTTCTGTGCAGCAGTGCTGTGGAGATATTCCTTGAATTTTTCCCCATCAAATTTTGTAACAACTGTTACATTGTGTTCTTCCTTGCTGTCAAAGTCATAAACTATCTGGCCATAGCCGATTTCTGTCTTGGATTCGCAGCGTGCTGTGCAGGTGCGCTGTTCCAGAACCACGCCTTCACACAGTGCAGCTGCAACAGCTGTAGGGTCAGGCTGGCTGATAATATCTTTGTTGTAGAAATCAAGGTTGAACTGCAGCAGTTTCTGGTTTGCATTTACTATAAAATCACCGAACTGTGTGCCGTAGCTCAGCAGTTTTTCCCTGTCTTCCTTTGTAACTTCCGCTACACCGTAGCAGGCATCAAGAGGAACAAATGTCACCGGAATACCGGACTGCAGAACAATATCACAGCTTTCAGCGTCAACCCAGATGTTGTACTCTGCATTGGCTGTAACAGGGTTTGGCATTCTGTACTGGCCGCCCATTGTCCATATACGTTTTACACGTTTCATGGCTTCAAGATTCAGCATAACTGCCATGGCTATGTTTGTCATAGGTCCAAGTGTGATGATTTCAAGGTCATCATATTTCAGTGCCATTTCAATGATTTTGTCAACCGCATGGCCAGGTGTGAAAGGCAGTGTGGTCTTGGAAAGGCCAACATCGGAAAGGCCGTCCTTGCCGTGAGCATTTTCACCTGTCATAGGTGCGCGCCACAGCGGCTTTGTCATGCCTGTGTAAACAGGCGGCTGTTCCCTGTTTGCAATTTCCACTGCAACACGTCCGTTTACGTTTGCTGTAGCGTGGTCAAGAACGCCGGCGCAGATTGTGATAGCCTCTACAACACAGCCCGGGTCTCTGAGAGCCAGTATACACGCAACAAGGTCGTCACTGGCGGCGTCTGTATCAATAATAATTCTTCTCATACTGTTCCTCCCCCTTATTTTATAGCTGTAACAACAGTCTGTTTCACGCCGGAAACAACTGCACCGTTGATAGGGTTGTGGCCTACAAGGTCCACAACTGTCTGGCCGCGTGTAAAGCCTATGCCTGTATCAATATCCAGGTATGCATCCCATGTTTCGCATTCTGCACCCAGCAGCACATCAAAGGCTGCCTGCTGCAGGTTGTCTGTGATGTGGGCAGGTATCATTGTGATAGGAATACCCAGTTCAAATACAGTGTCTGCTGCTTCAGGGTCTGCCAGTATTGCGTGGTGTGCAGCAGGTGTTGTTGTCTGGTAGCCCAGCAGTGCGCCGCCTGCCACATACACTCTTTTCACCTTTTTCATTGCTTCTTCGTTCATAAGAATAGCAAGGGCAAGGTTTGACAGAGTGCCAAGACATACTATTTCCAGTCCGTCACATTCATTTGCTGTATCTATCATAAAGTTTACAGCGTTTTTGTCTGCAAATGTGTATTCTGTTGCTGTTTCAGGGCATTTTTTACCCACAACATAATCTTTGTAAAGCAGCGGGCGCTGTGCACCTTTGAATACAGGCACATCCTTTACCGCTTTTACTGTGTTGAGGGTAAGGTTGCACAGGTCGTCATAGTTTTCCACGTCCGGAGAAACTGTAACGCCGAGAATTTCCAGCTCCGGATTGGCCAGTGCTGCTGCAAGCGCTTCCTGACCGGCAGAAGCTATATCCACAATTATTTTCTTCATTGTGTCCTCCTTTTTATTTATGTTTTTAACGCATATAGATACTACAATAATAACATTTAAACAGTAAAAAAGGCAAGGAAAGCCCACTGCTTTCCCTGCCGAATTTTTATCTGTTTTTATATGCAATATAGACAGTTACTGCCTGTAAAGATAAAGAGGTACACCTGCCAGCTGTGAAGATGCCATATCATTCAGTGCCTGCACATCACTTTTTGGCATAACGTCAGCCATGCCGTACAGAATGTAATCCAGAAGTGTGGCCTGTACATCGAAAATCTTTTCATAAGGCTGAGCACCGGTCAGTTCCTGCATTTGGGCCACTGCATTTTCCCATGTGCCCACACCGTCAATAAGGCCGTTTTCCAGCGCCTGTTTTGCAGTGTATACACGGCCGTCCGCCAGCTTTTTCACAGTCTCAATGTCCATATTTCTTGCTTTTGCCACGATATCTGTAAAGACTTCATAGCTTTCGTCTACCAGTGACTGGTAAATAGCGCGCTGTTCATCTGTAAGCTCTGTGCCGGAGGAACCCATACCCTTGTTGTCGCCGGTGGAGATTATAATCTCCTCAAGGCCCAGCTTGTCATAAAGGCCGGCCATACTGGTATAGGACAGTATAACACCTATGGAACCTGTCCAGCAGTTTCTGTTGGCCGAAATATGGTCAGCGGCACAGGAAATATAGTATGCGCCCGATGCGGCTGTCTGCTCAAAATAGGCATGGATAGGGCGGCCTGTCTTTTCCTTGTACTCCATAAGCTTGAGGTACATTTCATCAGAATGGAACACTGTACCGCCGCCGCTGTTTACGCGCAGGAGAATGCCGTGGTTTGTTTCGTCTTCCATCAGCATATCCACATATTCTGTAAGATTTGAATGATTATAGCTGTAGTTATCCAGAGGTGAAACCGGGGCCTCCTGGATAGTGCCTGCAATGTTGATTACGGCAAAGCTTTTTTCCGGCACATAGTCCATCTCTTCTGCAGGCACGTTGCCTTTTATGGCAGCACCTATGCCGCTGGCCAGTGCAAACATAAATACAAGAGTTGCCGCACCAACTGCTATCAGCAGGTATTTTTTCATATCTCTCTGTTTTTTCATTTCCTTCTCCGTTCAGGTGATTGATATTTGTATATATTTTAAAGCCTGTACCAACATTTTTCAACAGAATATTTGTGAAAAATAAAAAAGCAGAGAGTTTTTACCTCTCTGCATATTCTATTCGCTCTGTACGTCCACATATACTGTTTCACCGGGGTTTGCATAGCCCAGTCTTTCACGGGCGATACGTTCGATGTAAACGGCATCCTCGCCTTCTTCCAGAAGTGCCTTTGTTTCGGCCACTTCCATTTCCAGTCTTTCACGCTGATTTACAGTGTTTTCATACTCCTGCTTTTTGGTCATCAGTTCAAACTGTGCTGAAATAAGGCTGATTGAAAGATAAAGAATTGCAAGGACAAATATAAGGGAACGCAGTCTGATTTTTTTAAACAAGCTGTTCATCCCTATCACCCCGCATTCTTTTAGTATATTTAATTATACAATATTATATCCTGCTGTTTCAATAGTTCCCGGTCAGTTTTTTGTGGAAATTTTTGCCTTTTTTCTACGATTTTTTCACATTTCCTTCTGAATGCCGCCGCAACTCCCGCAGCCGCTTTCCCTGCAAGATATTTTACAGTTACCGCCGCTATACCCGTCACTGCCCGGGCGGCAGAATCTATTGCAGGCAGAAACAGCACAAAGCCTGCCAGTGCCACAGCTACATTGTACCAGCGCAGCACCCTGTAGTTTGCAAAGGATACACTGTAGCTGAAAATAAGCACCGCAAAAACGATGCACATAAACACATCCTTGAAAAACAGCCTGATTTTGCCTTTCCCGGTAAAAGCCGACAGAAGCCGGTTGATAAGCCCTGCCAGGAATCCCACCGCCAGGGAATAAACGGCATCCTGAAAAATGAAGGAGTATTTCTGCGGTTCAAATATCATTTCAGCAGTCTTGCCAGAAAGCTTTCGCTTTTGTCTTTTGCAGCTTTGTACTGCAGTGTTTCTATATTTCCCGTCAGCTTCAGTGTATTGGATGAAGAACTGATTTCCCCTGCCACAAGTTCCCTGCCCTGTATCACAAGTGAGCCGTAGTCTGTTTTCAGTATGATATGAAATTCATCATATGCCACCACCTGCTGTACACCGGTAACAGACATACAGCGGCGGTTGTCTATAGTCACTGTGTGCGGCAGCAAAATTTTATCGGACATAAAACTCCCCCTTTGTGGAATTTATATGCCCGATACAGTTTAAATATGAATTATTCTTCTATTACAGTGTACATTTCACGTGCGCCGTCTTTGCTTACTGTGTTTTCCACAGACAGCACCTTTACTTTTACCGGCTTTGTGCCGAACATTATCTGCACTTCATCACCGATTTTCACCTGATAGGAAGCCTTTACCTCCCTGCCGTTTACAATTATACGGCCGGCATCAGCAACTTCGTTTGCCACTGTACGTCTTTTGATAAGGCGTGAAACCTTTAAAAATTTGTCAATTCTCATAATTACATCCTGATAAAAAATGCCGGTACATACAGCACCGGCAGAATAGACTATTATTTGTTAACAGCTGTTTTCAGTGCTGTGCCTGCTTTGAATACAGGAGCGTTGCTTGCAGCGATTGGCATTGGTTCGCCAGTCTGTGGGTTGTGGCCCATTCTTTCTGCTCTTGTCTTTACTTCAAATGTGCCGAAACCTACCAGGCTTACTTTTTCGCCGTTTGCCAGTGTTTCTGTGATTGTTTCCAGAACAGCGGAAACTGCTTTTTCAGAATCTTTCTTTGTCAGCTGTGTTTTTTCGCTTACTGCAGCAATCAGTTCTGCTTTTGTCATTTTAAATTCCTCCGATAATATATTTTTTATCTGGAATTACAGGTCTTTTTCTGCCTGCTTCCATATATCTGTAAATGTCGCGTTGTCTATTGTATCAAATCTTATACCCTTTTGCAATGCCAAATCTTCAAAAATATTAAATATTTTTACAAAATTTCTGCTTTTTCTTCTCAATATGTCCTCGGCATCCATTTTATTCTGTCTTGTCAGGTTCACCGCTGAAAAAAGCACCTG
>JAFQAF010000251.1 GCA_017400025.1 Oscillospiraceae bacterium | reverse complement strand
TGCAATGCATCTGTCTTTGCTGTGTCTATTATACCACACCGGCGGCTGTATTTCAATTCTTGAATTTGCATCACAGTAAGGATATACTGATAGTAAATCAACAGAGGAGAAATTGTGTATGATACTCTATCACGGCAGCAATACGGCAGATATAGAAACTCTGGTGCCCCACCAGGCCGACCACGACAGACCGTATATCTATATGTCCACCATCGATGTGGTGGCCGCCTTTTACCTGTGCAATGCGGTGGAAAGGCCTTATTACTGGTTTCCGTACGGCTTTGACAGGGAAACCGGTGTGCCGGTCTATCACGAGCTTTTCCCCGGTGCGCTGAAAGAGGTTTCCCGGGGTGTGAGCGGATATATTTATGAGGTGGAAGCAGAGGAAGAGGATGTGCTGCCTTTCAGAAACATACCTTGCGCACGCCTTGCCACAAAGCCTGTGAAGGTATTACGTGCCACAAAGGTGGAGGATGCCTACAGCCTGTTTATGGATTATGTCGCCCAGGGTAAAATGAAGGTGGGCCGCTATGAAGACAAGACAGAAAAACAGCTGGAAAACTGGCACAATATGATACTGGCATATATCCGTGAAAAAGATATGATAAAAACGCCAGACTGTTCCTATGCGCTGTATATTCAGAAAAAATTCCCCCGGGTGTGGGAAAAATATCTGTCAGAAAATAAATAAAACATTGTTACACAATAAAAAGCAGGATATAAATCCTGCTTTTCTTTTGCTTTATAACAGACTGTTGTTTTTGCGAAACAATGTTCTGTGTATATTCGGGGCAATTATATTATTCAAACAGCCCAATATCTTTTTCCAGTTCTTTTGCAGTGCGGCTGAGTGACAGGTAGATTTTACCTACAAAAATCAGCATGCACAGCACTATCACAAACACAGGGAACATAGCATGATTGTTTATAAATGCCATAGTCTGTGTGAACATGTTCAGTATCATCAATGCCAGAATTACTGTTGCCAGCCCTTTTATTCTGTTTACATGATTCAGTTCTTCCTGCTGTGTGTTGAACAGTTCAAAAGGAATACCGTCATTTTTCTTTCTGTAATATCCCCAGCGGTGGTATTGGCCTACGGTTTCTATACCGCTTTCAGCCATAAAAGCTTCAAATTCCTTTCTGGCTTCTGCAGATGGCATTTCTTCGGTATACATAATTTTATATGTATATTCCCCCGGTTCACAGGGTACCAAAACGTATCTCACTGCAAAGGCATCCACCAATGCCCAGCCCTGCTGTGCTTTTTCATTCAGCCATTTTTCTTCTTCCCTGAATTTGTCTATTGTCCAAAAATGATATTCAACTTTTCTCATGCTATTCACCCCCCAGAACCCGGTGCCCGTTTTTAACCAGTTCTTCCAGGCGCAGCAGCTCTGTCTCCAGCACCTGCCTGCCTTTTTCTGTGATAATGTATTCCTTTTTTCTTGAGGACGGTTCATCGTTTACTGTCTCTATCCATCCTTTTGCCAGCAGGTTTGTTATGGCGCCGTACAGCGTGCCTGCCGCCAGAATCAGCCTGCCCTTTGTTTTTTCCTTTGTGTTCTGTATTATTCCGTAGCCGTGCATAGGCTGCACAGTAGAAATCAGAATATAGAATACCGCCTCTGTCAGCGGCATATTTTCATTTTTTTCAGCCATTTGACCATCACCTTTATACAGTTTACCGATATATCGGATTACGATATAATTATATCGCAAGCCGATATAATTGTCAATACCTGTTGCAAACAAATCAGCAAAAAAGTATAATGGTAGCATAATTACAGATTTAAAGAGGGAAAACATGAATATTTCAGTTTTCAATACACCCATAGGAGCACTTAAAGCTGTGGAGGAAGAGGGCTTTCTCACAGAGCTGGTACATATTTCAAACTATCCGGTGCAGGAAATACCGCCGTCCACACCGCTGCTGCAGCTGGTTTATACACAGCTGGAGGAATACTTCAGCGGCAGCCGCAAGGAGTTTACCATACCGCTGAAATATTCTGCCACCCCATACCGCACAAAGGTGCTGCAGCGGCTGCTGCAGGTGCCTTTCGGCAGCACAGTGACCTACGGCCAGCTGGCTGAAATCACCGGCAACCCAAAGGCGGCCCGTGCTGTGGGCAGCGCAATGCGTGCAAACCCAATTGTCATAATAATACCCTGCCACCGTGTACTGCCGGCAGGGGGCAAACTGGGCAATTATTCCGCCGGTGGCCCTGCAAACAAGGACTGGCTGCTTACTTTTGAAAAACAGAACATATAAAAAAACTCCCACATTAAGAGCGTTGACATAAGAAAACAAGCAAAAACCCAGTAAAATCAACGCTTTTAAGGGCAGAGGGCAAACAGGTTAGCTCAAAAACTGAATAACCAAGCGACAAAAGGGATGTTACC
>JAFQAF010000026.1 GCA_017400025.1 Oscillospiraceae bacterium | reverse complement strand
TGGATATCTTTTGCAGACCGGAAAACCATTCCGGGGCAGCTGTCTGCCACGATTTTACCATCGTCAACAAATATCACCCTGTCTGCCTGGCTGAAAATGAACTCTGTTCTGTGTTCTGTCATTATAACAGTTGTACCCAGCTCGCTGTTTATTCTGTAAACAGCATTGAGGAATTCTGTGGCTGCTATAGGGTCCAGCTGGCTGGTAGGCTCGTCCAGAACAAGCACCTGGGGCTGCATAACCATAACACAGGCCAGATTAAGAAGCTGTTTCTGACCGCCGGAGAGCGTGTTCACATCTCTTTCAAACCAACGGTCTATCCCGAAGAAATTTGCGGTTTCTGCCACGCGTCGGCGCATTTCCTCCTGGGGCGTGCCAAGATTTTCCAGACCAAAGGCAAGTTCGTGCCATACTTTGTCTGTGACAATCTGCTGGTGGGGATTCTGCAGTACAAAGCCTATTTTTTCGCTCTGCTGTCTTTCCGGCATGGAGTAAAGGTCGTTGCCGTCATACAATACTGTGCCGGTTCTGTGGCCGTGTGGAGTCATCACCGGCTTTAAATGGCTCAGCAGTGTGGTCTTGCCGCCTCCGCTTGGGCCGCATATAAGCACAAACTCCCCTTTTTCAATATCAAGATTTATATTTTCAAGAGCTTTTTCATTCTTCAGCGGATATGTAAAGCTCAGATTTTTGATTTCAAATAACGCCATTGTAAATCCTCAAGTATTTTTGTAATCAATGGTACAGCCAGCAGTAAAACGTAAAACACAGTGCCGGCATATTCTTTTATCCCTGCAGGCGGCAGAATTATTTCCGGAATAATTTCCACACCGGTTGCAGCAGGCAGTACAGTAAGAAAAGATACAGCTGCCATTGCCAGCACAGCCGCAAAAAGGATTCTGTCTTCTGTGGTGAAGCTGTAGTCTGCATATCGGCTGGCCCTGCCTGTGCCGTAACCGCGGTTTTTCATGGAAAAGGAAAGGTTTACAGCATGTTCAAATGCATAGGCAGTTGCACTGTTCAAGGCCCTGACTGCAGATTTTCTGCTGTTTTCTACGGGCAGGACTGTACGCTGTACATCACTCATCTCTGCCAGCTTTTTCTGAAAAAACGGTATCAGGCTGATAACCATAGTCAGCACGGTGGTCACCCGTGGCAGTCTGCCCCCTGCCATATACATAAATTTGTCTGTTGTAATCACCTTGCCAAAACAGGAAAACCAGTTTATACAACTGATAAGTATACCGGCCATAATAAAGCCGTATACCAGCGCCTGCAGTGTGTAACTGCGGCCGAAAACTGTGAACAGAACTGTATTGCCCTCTGTGCTGAACAGCGGATTCATTATTGCTATAACAAACGCAAAGCCCAGTGTATACCCTGCAGAGGCCAGTGTTTCATGTTTTGCCAGCACCATACAGGCTGTGAAGGAAAATGCCACATTAAGCATTACGAAAAACGGATGCATGAAAATCATACTGAAAAAAATCACACATGCGAAATAAAAGCATGACACATATGGATTGGCCGTAAAAAGTGTAATCATTTCCTCTCCTTATATAAATATATTTATTTTATAAGTATACCATGTAATGTACATGCAGACAAGTGAAACCCTTTTCTTTATTAATTATTATAAATGTATTAACTTACAGCTGTATCTGGTATGTTCTCTAAAACACATCTTGCCAATATAATGTGTATATCCATCATCGCGATGTAATTTTATCAGAATTTTATGCATTTTTATAAACCAATACACCATTTTTACATATTCTGATGCAAAAATATAAGCACATTGTATACAAAAGCATACCTTTTCGCCCTCTTGTTTGTCATAGTGTACAAATATCAGCTGATATTATAATTATGCATTGACATTGCATAAAAATGAGAGTATAATACAACCATACCAAACAAATACAGATTTTAAACAGTTATAGAAAGAAGGATAATATTATGAAAAAACTTATAGCTCTCGCATTGAGTATTGTTATGGCAGCTTCTATGGTGGCCTGCGGCGGCGGTGATGAAGAACCTCCAAAATCAGCAATCGACAAAATTCTGGACCAGGGCTATATCACTATGGCTACATCCCCTGACTTTGCACCAAGTGAATTCAAAGACCCAGCAACAGGCGAAGTAATGGGCTCTGACATTGAGTACGGCAAATATGTGGCCAAATACATCAGCGAAAAATACGGCAAACCTGTTGAACTGAAAATTGAAGAAATGGATTTCAAATCCTGCCAGGCAGCTGTAGCTACAAATGCTGTAAACTTCTCACTTTCAGGTTACGCAAAAACTGATGAACGAGCACAGAATTACAACTGTGTAGGACCATACGCTGTACTTTCATCTGATGATGATGACTATCACGGCGCTCTTGTTAAAAAAGGTCTTGTACTTGAAACAGCTGAAGATTTCAAAGGTCTGAAAATAGGCTGTCAGCAGGCTTCCCTGCAGTACAATCTGGCAACAGAACAGCTTCCTGTTGACGAAATGGAAGAAATAGAATTTATCACCAATCTTAACCAGGGTGCTATGATGGTTGCAACAGACAAGATTGATGCCCTTATCACAGCTTCCAGCACAGGCGACCTGCTGGTTCTGAACAATCCTGACCTGGAAATGGCTGCTTTCAAATTTGAATACTCATCCGAAGGCAACTACGGCCTGGTAAACATCAATGAAAACGACCTGGCACGGCTGATTACAGAAGCTCTGCTGGCTGCTGACCAGGAACTGGATTATGATGCAATCAGAACAGATATGACAAACAAAGCAAAGGCTCTGGGTCTTGAAGTCAACTGATAATGCAAATATGACAAAGTATTCACAACTGTATGAATATTAATTCCATATAACAACTTATAAATTGTATATTTAAAAGAAAAAGGTATAAACAAATACAGGTTTATACCTTTTTTGTATTCTATATTAACATATATATTACATTTTATTGCTTTTTCGCATACATTATATACATATTTTTTCAACTTGATATCATTTTTTTGTCATAATGCACAAATATTTGATTTTCTATAATTATACATTGACATCGCATAAAAATTAGTGTAAAATACTGACATATCAACTGAGGCACATATTGTATAATGAATTCAGTTAATAATTAAATAACTCTGAAAGAGAGAAGGAAAATATTATGAAAAAAATAATTGCTTTAGCACTTGCTATGGTAATGGCAGTTTCTATGGTAGCCTGCGGCGGCGAAGAAGAAGCTCCAAAATCAGCAATCGACAAAATCCTGGACCAGGGCTATATCACAATGGCTACATCCCCTGACTTTGCTCCAAGCGAATTCAAGGATCCAACAACAGGCGAAGTAATGGGTACAGACATTGAATACGGCAAATACGTTGCAAAATACATCAGTGAAAAATACGGCAAGACAGTTGAACTGAAAATCGAAGAAATGGATTTCAAATCC
>JAFQAF010000025.1 GCA_017400025.1 Oscillospiraceae bacterium | reverse complement strand
TTTACGTTGGACACAATGTTGTCCACCAGCAACTGTGCATTGCCGTCACGCTGGATGGCGTGCTTCACTTCATCATAGCCGATAGGGTCAAGGATTCGCAGGGAGATATCCTGCAGTTCATCCTTGATTTTGCTCATACCAAGGCGGTGGGCAATGGAGGAGTAAATATCCATTGTTTCCAGAGCCTTGTCGCGCTGTTTCTGGGGCTTCCAGCCTTCATAGGTGCGCATATTGTGCAGTCTGTCGCACAGCTTGATAATCATTACACGGATATCCTTGCTCATTGCCAGCAGCATTTTGCGCAGATTTTCCGCCTGCTGTTCCTCCTGTGTGGACAGTGGAATCTGGCCCAGCTTTGTTACGCCGTCCACCAGCAGAGCTACGTCCTTGTTGAACATCTTTTCTATTTCTTCCAGCGTTACCGGTGTATCTTCCACCACGTCGTGGAGAATTGCAGCGGCAATACAGGTGGAATCCATACCCAGTTCCGCCAGAATGCCGGCAACAGCCAGAGGATGCTCAATATAGGCCTCGCCGGTTTTTCTGAACTGGCCCTCGTGGCTGGCTTCTGCCAGACGGTAGGCCTTGTCTATCATTTCCATCTCATAATGCTTGCCGGATTCGGTCAGCACCTTTTTCAGTTCTTCAAATTTCATAAACTTACCACCTTTAAAGTTTATTGCAGGGCCAGAAGAATTCTGCTGCTCATCAGGTCCTTTTTCTCTTTAACTGCCACCGTGGCAAAATAGTTTGTCAGGTCACTGCGGATGATTTCAATCAGCCCCAGGTCTTGCAGCACGTCCACAATCACCTGGATTTTGCCGCTGGAAAGGGCAGGGAATGCCACAAACAGCGGGCGCAGGTCATCGCAGTTCACTTTTTCCGCCATTATCTTGCGGTAAATCAGTGCCACCTCGGCCCTGTCAGGGCAGAGGATTTTTTTCTTTTCGCCACTGAGGGCGAAATCATTTATGAAAAGACGGTATATATCATAATCATCTGTCATTCTGTCTGTCATTCCGGCAGGGCGTATTTCCTTTATCCTCATGGATACCATATCGCCGCTTTCCGCCTGGAATATGGAAAGTGAGAAGCAGGCGTCTATGTAATCCCCCGGCTTATATGCAAATTCTGCCGGTGATACATTGAACATTATGCCCTGGTTCACATTGCTGCCCTGACGCATCTTTATGCGCACATGCTTGCCGTCACTTACCGGGAACACCGCCGTAATCTGCGGCCCCTTTGCCATAAACAGTGGGCTCTGGTTGCCGTTGCCGAAAGGTGAAAGGAAATCCACCTGGCTTACACTGCGGGTGTTTATCTCTGAAAGCGATACCAGACAGTCTGCGTCCAGTGGCAGTGTACGGCTCATTTTTTCGTCCCTGAGGGCAAAATCGTTTATTGCACGGCGGAAATTTTCCAGATTTTCCTTTTCCACCGCCAGACCGGCCGCCAGCTCGTGGCCGCCGTAGCGTATCAGATATTCCTTTGTGTTTTCCAGGGCGTTGTGAAGGCTGAAAGCCGGTACGCTGCGGCCGCTGCCTTTGTATTCGTCTCCGTCTTTGGTAAACACTATTGCCGGGCGTGCATATCTTTCCACCAGGCGGCTGGCTACTATGCCTATTACGCCCGGGTGGTATTCGTCGCCCCATACCACTATCACACGGTCTTTTATAATGTCACCGTTGGCCAGTATTTCGTTGGTAATGTCTTCAGCTATCCTGTTCTGTGTGTCCTGGCGCTTTTTGTTTTCGCTGTCCAGAAAGGCTGCCAGGTTGTCGGCATCTTCCTCGTCCTCGCTTAAAAGCAGTTCCAGGGCACTGGTGGCGTCGCTCATTCTGCCGGCGGCATTTATGCGCGGTGCCACGGTATAGGCTATGTTTTCGCTGGTCACCTCTCTGCCCAGCAGGCCGCTGATTTTCAATAGACTTTCAAAGCCGCATCTCGGCCGGCTGTTCAGCAGTTCCAGCCCGGCTTTTACTATTGTGCGGTTTTCACCTTCCAGCAGCATCAGGTCTGCCACTGTGCCCACACATACAAAGTCTGCGTAGAAATCCAGCATTTCCTCACAGCTGCAGCCTTCCAGGGCACACACCAGCTTGAATGCCACGCCTACCCCGGCCAGAATCTTGCAGGGGGAAGTATCCTCCCGCTGCAGAGGGTCCACCACGGCCAGCGCCTTCGGTATCTCTTTTTTCGGCAGGTGATGGTCTGTTATCACTATATCCAGACCTATGCTGTTGGCATAGGCCACTTCATCAATGGCGGATATGCCGTTGTCCACTGTGATTACCAGCCCCACGCCTTTTTCCTTGAACTTTTTCAGCACCCGGCTGTTAAGCCCGTAGCCTTCGTTTTCCCTGTTGGGCAGCTTGTAGAATACATTTGCACCTATGCTTTCCAGATAGGAAAAAAGTGTGGCTGTGGCGCACACGCCGTCCACATCATAGTCGCCGTAGATAACTATCTTTTCCTCGTTTTCCACAGCGGCCTGTATCCTTGCTACCGCCTTGTCCATATCCTTCATCAGAAAGGGGTCAGATAAAGGCACAGTCTCCAGATATTTAGTTGTAGCCCGGGCCTTTGTGGATACGCCCCTTGCCAGCAGTACCTTTGCCAGCAGGCTGTCCACGCCCAGTTCACCGCACAGGCGGCTTACCTGTTCCGGGGATGTTTCCTTTACTTTCCATTTGCGATAAAGCATTTGTACCTCTTTGTTTTCCTTTGTTTTTGCCTTATGGCCTGTATTTGCTGCAGATATACTGTGCCACGCGGACACCGTCCACAGCGGCGCTCATAATGCCCCCTGCATAGCCGGCACCTTCGCCGGTAGGGTACAGACCTTTTATATTGCTCTGGTAGTCCTCACCTCTGTTTATACGCACAGGGGAGGAGGTGCGTGTTTCCACACCGGTCAGCACTGTGTCGCCTGCGGCAAAGCCCGGCAGCTTTCTGTCCAGGTTTGGCAGGGAAGTGCGCAGATTGTCTGGTATAAAGGCAGGGAACAGGTCGTTGAAATTGGCTTCCGTCACACCCAGAGGGTATGTAGGCTGCACTCTTTTCAGGTTCATGCCTGTTTTGCCCTGCAGAAATCTGTCCACAGTCTGTGCAGGTGCTTTGTAACTGTTGCCCCCCAGGGCAAAGGCTTTTCTTTCCAGCTTTCTCTGGAAAGCTATAGCCTTGGTAAAATCATTGTCAAAATCATCCGGGTTCACACTTACCACCAGTGCACTGTTGGAATTCTTTCCGTCACGGGCGTGGCGGCTCATACCATTTACCACCACAGTGTTTTCCTCGCTGGCTGCTGCCACCACACTGCCCCCCGGGCACATGCAGAAGGTGTACACACCTCTTTCCCTGCGGGTGTCAGCCAGCTGATATTCGCCTTTCGGCAGGTTGGGGTGGCCGGCCAGGCTGTGATACAGCCCTTTGTCAGTTTCGCTCTGCAGGTGCTCTATTCGCACACCTACAGAAAATGCCTTGGCCTGCATATCCACTCCGCGTTCTTTCAGAGTGAAAAACAGCTCCCTTGCACTGTGGCCGGTGGCCAGAATCAGATGCTCTGCCGGTATTTCTCCGGCTGTGGTTTTCACGCCGGCTATTCTGCCGTTTTTAATGATTATATCTGTCAGGGCGGTGTCAAACATTATTTCTCCGCCCAGGGAGATTATCTCTTTTCTTATGTTTTTTATTACATCCACCAGCAGGTCTGTGCCTATATGGGGCTTTGCCATCTTTGCAATTTCCCGCGGGGCGCCGTGCCTTATAAATGTGTCCATCACAAAG
This sequence comes from Oscillospiraceae bacterium, assembly GCA_017400025.1. The sequence continues at coordinate 803 of JAFQAF010000025.1, read as the reverse complement.
CCGCAGCGCTCGTCAGAAATTCTGGTGGTCAGCTTGCCGTCAGAAAAAGTGCCCCGCCCGCCTTCGCCGAACTGTATGTTGCTGGCGGTGTTCAGTATGCCCTTTTCCTCAAATTCCTTTACAGTGGCAATTCTTTTGTCTATTTCCTGGCCCATCTCCAGCACCACAGGCTTAAAGCCCATACGTGCCAGCACCAGTGCAGCCATAAAGCCTGCCGGGCCAAAGCCGCATATCACCGGGCGGCCGGCGATTTTTTCCTCACCGTGGCCGAATTCTATTTTCGGCTCTGCCTTTACGGAAATATCCCTGTTTTTGCCCTTGAAGCGTTCTTCCGCTTTGCTGTCTGCCAGTCTTGCGGCCACGCTGTACACAAACTTCACATCGCCTTTTCTGGCGTCTATGCTCACCTTGTGCACCCATATATCCGCTATGGCAGCGGCAGGCAGCCCCAGCATTTTCTTTGCTCTTTCCACTGCCGCCTGCTGCGGTGTGTCTATATTCAGTTTGATGTTGTTAATTAAAATCATAGGCTAAATCTTGATTGTGGCTGTGTATACGCCCTTTACATAGGCCTTTTCAGTGGACGGGATAATAAAGCTTACCTCCACTGTCTGCTGGCCCTGGGCGGCTGAAATTCTGGTGGCATCTATCTGTGCGATAACGCTGCCGCTGGACAGTGCCCCCACAGCCTCTTTGTCGCCCACTACATGCACGTTGCTGATAATCTGTGTCAGCACCTGGATAGAACCGTTGGCATCGTTGAGTATTTTTATTTCGTCAACGTTTATAATTCTCTCTGTCAG
>JAFQAF010000250.1 GCA_017400025.1 Oscillospiraceae bacterium | reverse complement strand
TTGTCCACACCGCGGATTTTGATAACATCTGTACCTGCGCCGCGGATATCAGCACCCATTGTATTGAGGAAGTTTGCCACGTCAACGATATGTGGCTCTTTTGCTACATTTTCCAGAATAGTGGTACCCTTTGCCCTTACGGACGCCAGCATTGCATTGATAGTAGCACCTACTGAAACAGTGTCAAAGAAAATGTGTGCACCCTGAAGGTCATCAGTTTTTACATTTATCATTGCATAGTCCAGGGTATGTGTGGCACCCAGTGCTGTGAAAGCTTTCAGGTGCTGGTCTATAGGGCGTGCACCCAGGTCACAGCCGCCCGGCATCGGCACATTTGCTTCGCCGAAACGGGACAGAAGGCTGCCTATAAAATAATAGGAAGCACGGAATTTAATCCCCAGCTCCAGAGGCACCTCTGTAGTATCCAGAGTGGATGTGTCTATTTCCAGCACAGAAGGGCTGAGTCTGTTTACTTTTGCGCCCATCTGCTTCAGAATTTCTATTTCCTTGCGGATATCGCTGATATCCGGAACGTTTTCCAGTACGCATACATCGTTTGCCAGAACTGTGGCAGGCAGAAGAGCGACTGCGGCATTTTTGGCACCGCTGATGGTTACCTCTCCTCTTAAAGGCTTGCCGCCTGAAACAATATATTTTTCCAAATTGATTCTCCTTTGGAGTATTATAAATATGTAAATACAGTTATCGTATTTTAATCCCTGAATATTTTACTCATATTTTGCCCTTACAGACATTGAAAATACACGGAACTTTATGTGTTTTTGTTACATTTATTATATATTATTCACTGTTCTGCCCGTCTGTGATACACAGGTAGGCAAAGCATTGTGAATTTTAGAACCAGGACATAGGGTTGTAGCGGTAGTTGCCGTTCTTTACCTCAAAGTGGAGGTGTGGGCCGGTGGAGTTACCTGTGGAGCCCATATAGGCAATCAGGTCGCCTTTCTTTACCTGCTGGCCCCGGCTTACAAACAGACGTGAGCAGTGGCCGTAAAGTGTCTGGTAGCCACCGTGTTCGATGATACAGTAGATACCGTAACCAACGTTTGTATACAGTGCTCTTGTAACCACACCGCTGTCTGCAGCATAAATATGTGTGCCGATAGGTGCGGCGATATCCAGTCCGTTGTGATATGCAGGGTACTGACCTGTAAAGCCACGGGAGATACGTCCGCCTCCTGTAGGCCAGATAAGCTTGCCGCTGCCGCCTGTGATAACCTGACCGTTGTACAGAGTACCCTGCTGTACAATTTCTGTTACAGGTTCTTTGATAACCTCTGTATTTGTTACGATTTCGCTCTGGAGGATACCGTCAATGTATGTGGATTCAACAGTCTGTCTGTTGATACCCTTCTGGCCTTTCTGGCTTGTTTTGCTGGTGCCAAGGGCCATTGAATTGTTCTTTTCTGTTTTGATTTTGTATGCAACCTCTACATCGCGTGTGGAGGTTTCCACATATTTTACCTGCAGGAAAGGCACAGAAGCGCCTACTACAAGTTCATCACCCGGCCACAGGCCCTTGAAGTCATTTTCAGGGTTAAGGGCGTAAAGTGTGCTGGTGGTGATACCGTTTTTCTTTGCGATTGTCCACGGGGAGTCACCTGATACAACAGTGTAGCGTTTTTCACCGGAAACCTCACTGCCTAC
>JAFQAF010000249.1 GCA_017400025.1 Oscillospiraceae bacterium | reverse complement strand
GCTATTCAATTGTAATTTGAGAGATAATTTTTACCCCCTCACATGTAGTCAGCGAAAAATACCAAAATGTTAAAAATATTACTGTTTTACGCTAAAATTTCACATTTTCATATATTTCGCCTTTCCATCTGCCAAGATGATATGTGTAATAACCTGAGCAAAATAAAAAGCCGGACATCAAGAACCAAGGGTTTATTACTCCCTTAATTCCCAATGTCCGGCTATTTGGTAACTCGTTGGGTGCATCAGCACCACAGATCCGTTGCTCGGTACAAAGTGTACACATATTTTATTTTAAATTGGTTTTGAATAGTTTTAACAACTATCAGTTGTATTATATAAGAAAATTCACAGTTTGTCAAGGGATTTTGATTAATGCCCAGGCAATACGCCCTGAATATTCTCCTCAAAGGTAAAACCACCAACGGTGATTTTGCCTTTGGACTGTGTTCTGACAACATTTGTAATCTTGCCGCTTAACGGGTCTTTGTACTGTGACTTGGTTGTGGTAGTTTCGGCTGTACTGCCCAGCAAGCCGCCACCGCCGGAAACAGATGTGGTGCGGTAAGTAGAGCGGTCTATAAGATTGCCGTCTCTGTCATAAACTTCGATAGAGCCTGTAGTCTGGCGTGCATCAATGCTTGGCAGGCCGGCAACAATCTGTCCCTTTGCCATATCCACAACATTGTCCAGTGTAACAAGGGCGCCTTCAATCTCCCTTAAGTTTTCAATTGTGTCATACAAGTCTTTCAGGCCGGCAACAGTTTTATCCAGCTGACCAAGGCCGGGCAGGCCGGCAAGGGTAGTGGATGCAACATTTTTGGATGTATTGCCTGTTTTAAAATCGTGTTCATAGATAACATCGTGGCCAAACGCACCATAGCCATAGCTGATATTGCCGTCCTCTGTATAGCCTATATAAACCTGGATAGGACTGAATGGCGGGAAGCCCAGCTGATAGGAAGATGAACGCTGCTGCTGTTCTGCCTTTGCTTTTTCAAGGCGGGCACGCTCTACATTGGCCTGTGCCTGTTGGTTGGCAGATTCTATTTTTTTCTCTTCTGCCATTTCCAGTTTTCTGCGGCATCCGTTTATAGTGCCGGCATATTTGTTTACTTCCACAAGTTCCACACCTGATAAACTGAGAGGTTCTGTTATGCCTTCGGTATTTATTGTCCACAGCACTCGTTTTTCAAAGTTTTTGCGTGCGGTGTCATTAGTCATATAACCAAGGATAGCGTTCATGCGCTGCCAGTATTCTTCAAGAATAGGTCGGGTAATCTGTTCATAACCACGCATTTTGGCTTCTTCCATCTTTTTCAGGTCGGTATGCCATATATTCTGCACCTCTGTGTAGGCGTTCAAAGTGATTTTGGTCATCTCTATCTGATATGGCTCCCAATACTCTTCAACAAATTTACCATTCTGTTGAGCAATTGACAAAACAGCATCAGGATTATCGGCAAAAGGTGAAAGCATCATACCCATAACAGCAGTCATAGCAGCTTCATAAAGTTCTGCCTGCAATGCAGCAATCTGTTCTTCTGCCGGTTCTATTATAGAGTTGGCCTTTTCATAAAACTGTGCTTCCAGTCTGTCATATTCTTCGCCAAACATTGCCATACTTGCACTGTTATTTTCAATCAGCCATTCATAATAAAAAATATGGAAG